>JAEZWY010000170.1 GCA_023442905.1 Bacillota bacterium
ATTATTTGCTGTGGTGAAACATTAGAAACTCGTGAAGCGGGCCAAGAAAAAGAATGGGTTAGCGGACAAATCCGCGCTGCTCTTGAAGGTTTAACTGCTGATCAAGTTGCACAAGCCGTAATTGCATATGAACCAATTTGGGCAATCGGTACTGGTAAAACAGCTTCTGCTGACGATGCACAAGACATGTCAGCACACATCCGTGATTTATTATTTGAAATCGCAGGTAAAGAGGCTGCAGACCAAACACGTATTTTATACGGTGGTTCTGTAAAACCAGGAAATATTGCTGAATTACTTGAAAAAGAGGATGTTGACGGTGCGCTCGTAGGAGGAGCTAGTCTGGATGTTACTTCTTACATCGCATTATTAAATGGAGGTAAATAACACATGTCTAAATCACCCGTAGCTATTATTATCTTAGATGGATTCGGTTGGAGAGAAGAATCATATGGTAATGCTGTAGCACAAGCAAATAAACCAAACTTTGACCGTTACTGGAATGAATTTCCACACGCTACAATGAAAGCTTCTGGGTTAGACGTAGGGCTACCTGATGGACAAATGGGTAACTCTGAAGTTGGCCATACAAATATTGGTGCTGGCCGTATTGTATACCAAAGCCTAACTCGAATTGACAAAGCTATAGAAGATGGTGAGTTTGCTGAAAATGAAGCATTAAACGGTGCTTATTCTCACGTAACTAATAATCACTCTGCTTTGCATATCTTTGGATTATTATCTGATGGTGGGGTACATAGTCACTTACGTCATATCGAAGCATTGATTAAAGATGCTAAAGCTAAAGGTGTTGAAAAATTATACCTTCATGCTTTCCTAGACGGACGTGATGTTGATCCACATGCAGCGCCAGGATACATTGAATCGCTTGAAAAAGTAATGGCTGAAGAGAACTTAGGTCAAATTGCTTCAGTTTCAGGGCGTTACTATGCAATGGACCGTGACAATCGTTGGGAACGTGTACAAAAGGCTTACGATGTCATCTTTAATGCTAAAGGCGAAACTGGTGAAAACGCAACTGAAGTTGTTAAAGCTAACTATGCTAAAGATGTAACTGATGAATTCGTTGAACCTACTGTAATTGTTGATGCTGACGGCAAACCAGTAGGGCAGGTAGAAGATAACGATGCAATCATTTTTGCAAACTTCCGTCCTGACCGTGCTATCCAACTTTCAGATGCTGTAACTGCTACTGAATGGGATAACTTTGACCGTGGCAACGTGCCAACAAATGTTAAATTTGTATCTATGACGAAATATAAAGATACAATTCCTGCGGATATTGCTTTTAAACCAATTGCATTGAAAAATGTATTAGGTCAAGTATTATCAGATAATGGTTTAAACCAATTGCGTATCGCTGAGACTGAAAAATATCCTCACGTAACATTCTTTATGAATGGTGGGTCAAATGATGAATTTGAAGGCGAAAAACGTATATTAATAAATTCACCAAAAGTTGCAACTTATGACTTGAAACCAGAAATGTCTGCTTACGAAGTAACAGATGCATTAGTTGATGAGATTGAAAATGACCGTCAAGATGCAATCATTTTAAACTTTGCCAATCCAGACATGGTAGGTCACTCTGGTATGTTAGAACCAACTATTAAAGCAATTGAAGCTGTTGATGAATGTTTAGGTCGTGTTGTTGACGCCTTATTAGCTAAAGACGGAAAAGCCATCATCTTTGCTGACCACGGAAACGCGGATACAGAATTAAATGAAGATGGTTCTCCAAATACTGCACATACAACAGTGCCAGTCCCATTAATTGTGACTGAAAAAGGTATTGAATTACGTACAGATGGTCGCTTAGCTGATGTTGCACCAACAATGTTAGATTTATTAAATGTTGATCAACCAGCTGAAATGACTGGTGAAAGCTTAATTAAACACTAAACAGTGAATATCCATACCTACTAATTGGTGGGTATGGTATAATATGAATGTAACAAATTTAAAAATTTATTTTGAATTTAAAGGAGAGAAATTATGTCTGCAATTACTGATATTTATGCACGCGAAGTCTTGGACTCACGTGGTAACCCAACTGTAGAAGCTGAAGTTTACACTGAAGCTGGAGGATTTGGTCGAGGAATCGTTCCTTCTGGTGCTTCAACTGGTGAACATGAAGCTGTTGAATTACGTGACGGTGATAAAGAACGTTACTTAGGTAAAGGTGTTCAAAACGCTGTAAATAACGTGAACAATGCAATCGCGGATGCAATTATCGGACTTGACGTAACTGATCAAATCGGTATTGACGCTGCTATGATCCAATTAGATGGTACAGCAAACAAAGGTAACTTAGGTGCTAACGCTATCTTGGCTGTTTCAATTGCTGCTGCTCGCGCTGCTGCAGATGAATTAAATATTCCATTATACAACTACTTAGGTGGTTTCAACGCTAAAGTATTACCAACACCAATGATGAACATTGTAAACGGTGGTTCTCACTCAGATGCACCAATCGCTTTCCAAGAATTCATGATTATTCCAGCTGGTGCTTCTTCATTTAAAGAAGCTTTGCGTTGGGGTGCTGAAACTTTCCACGCATTGAAAAAAATCTTATCTGAACGTGGTTTAGAAACTGCTGTTGGTGATGAAGGTGGATTCGCGCCTCGTTTTGACGGTACAGAAGATGCTGTTGAAACTATTATCCAAGCAATCGAAGCTGCTGGTTACAAACCAGGTGAAGACATGTTCTTAGGTTTCGACTGTGCTTCTTCAGAATTCTTTGAAGATGGCGTTTACAACTACGCTAAATTCGAAGGTGAAGGCGGAGCTAAACGTAACGCTGAAGAACAAGTAGCATTCTTAGAAGAATTAGTTGCTAAATACCCAATCATTACTATCGAAGATGGTATGGATGAAAATGACTGGGACGGTTGGGCATTATTAACTGAAAAATTAGGTGAAAAAGTACAATTAGTTGGTGACGACTTATTCGTAACAAACACTGAAATTTTAGAACGCGGTATTACTAACCACGTTGGTAACTCAATCTTAATTAAAGTTAACCAAATCGGTACTTTAACTGAAACTTTCAACGCTATTGAAATGGCTAAACGTGCTAACTACACAGCTGTAGTATCTCACCGTTCAGGTGAAACAGAAGATTCAACAATCTCTGATATCGCTGTTGCAACTAACGCTGGTCAAATCAAAACTGGTTCATTATCACGTACTGACCGTATGGCGAAATACAACCAATTATTACGTATCGAAGATGAATTAGGCGATTTAGCTGAGTACCAAGGTCTAAACGCTTTCTACAACTTAGAAAACAAATAATTTCTCTTAAATTAGGGCAATTTATTGCACCAATTTAGGTCGCTATGACACTTTCGAATATTCAGACAGTTAACATCCTAGCGCAGGTACTTCGGTATCTGTGCTTTTTTGTTTTCGTCAACTTCAACTTAAGTGAAAATCGTGCATACAAAGTTGCAGAAAATTTTAAAGATTTGTGCGTGATCGTTTTTACTGACAAAAATTATAGCTTGATACCATTGACATAATAAAATAATGAGATAAAATGATATATATATTAAAAATATGTTAGAAGTGGGAGATTTCTATGAAGATAAAGAAAAGTTTTTGGTTACGCTAGCAACTGCGGCTTTATTAGGTGCTTGTGGTAGTAATGGGGGGAATACTGAAGCTGCAAATGGGGAAGCAAGTGCGGTAGTCAATTATGTGGCACCAACTGAAATTGCTACAATGGACTCAGTATTAGTAACAGATATGAATAGTGCTAACTATATTGGACATGTTCAAGAGGGTTTATATTGGGAAAATGATGTAAATGAAATCCAACCAGCCTTGGCTGAATCATTGCCAGAGGTTTCTGAAGATGGATTAACTTATACAATCAAAATGCGCGAAGACGCAACTTGGTCAAATGGTGATCAAATTACAGCTCACGATTTTGTATATGCAATTCAACGTTTAGCTAATCCAGATACGGCGGCACCATACTCATACTTACTAGCAGGATTTGAAAATGCCGAAGCTATTTTGAATGGTGAACAAGCGGTTGAAGAATTAGGTGTTGAAGCTTTAGACGATTACACTATTGAAATTCGTTTAGAAACACCAATTCCATATATTGAAAACTTATTAGCTTTCACGCCATTATATCCACAAAACCAAGCTTTCGTTGAAGAAACAGGGGATGCATACGGTACTGATTCAGAAAGTCTTGTTTTCTCTGGTCCATTTACTATGACTGACTGGGATGGTACAGGTTTAACTTGGTCGTTAGTGAAAAATGAAGACTACTATAATGCTGATGAAATTGTCATTGATCAAGTTGATGTTCAAGTAATCAAAGAAGTTTCAACAAATGTGAACTTGTTTGAAGCAGGAGACGTTGATAATTCACTATTAACAGGGGAATTAGCGAAACAATATCTAAATCATGAAGACGCTGTACAACAAGCGAAAGCGAGAAACTACTGGGTAGCCTTCAACTATAATAACGAAGTATTCCAAAATAAAAATCTTCGGGAAGCGATCGACTATGCAATCAACAACGAAGAGTTGGCAACTAATGTAATCGGTGATGGTTCTAATCCTGTTTCTACATTTGTTCCAGAAAACTTTATATTCAATCCTGAAACGGAAGAAGATTTCGTATCTGAGGTTGCTATTGAAGACAAATATGATCCAGAAGAAGCTGCAAGACTATGGGCGATTGCGCAAGATGAATTAGGTGTTGAAACGCTAAGCTTGAGCCTATTAGGTGACGATGATGAGAAGAGTAAAACAACTGCTGAATATATACAAGGACAAGTAGCCAATAACTTACCTGGTGTGACATTGAATTTACAGAACGTACCTAAGAAAAATCGTCTTAGCCAAGAAGATGCACGTGATTATGATTTAGTAATTACTGGTTGGGCTGCTGATTTTGCAGATGGTATTAATTTCTTCGAATTATTTGAAACAGATGGACCATATAACCGTGGTGACTATTCAAATGAAGCTTATGATGCACAAATTACTGCTGCGAAAGGCGAGAATGCGAATGATCCAGTGGCAAGATGGGCAAACTTTGTTGAAGCTCAAGAAGTGCTAACTGAGGATGCTGCTTGGGTGCCGTTATATCAAGAAGTTGAGACACAATTAAGAAATCCTAATCTAGAAGGCATTACCTTCAGATCAGTTGGGAACGAATTTGACCTACGAACAGCTAGCCTAACTGCTGAATAATAAATACAATAATTGAACAAGTGTCAAGACAACCGTTGATTAAATATCAGCGGTTGTCTTTATTTATGAGGGGATTATGAATTTTCCATGAAAATAATGAGAAGAAAAGATTGACAACGGATTCAATATCTAGTAAATTGTCTCCATGTTGTAATAAATATCTAATTAAGCTTTCTGCTTAAATATGGAGGATGTTCTTATGGAAAGAAAAAGTTTATTTAAATCACTTGCAGTGATTGGTTTATCAGGTTTAGTTTTAGCAGCCTGTGGTAATGGAAGTGACAATTCAGGTTCAACTGGATCTGGCGATAGCGGACAAGTATTGAACTGGACGACAACTTCTGAATTACCAACAATGGATACGACAATGGTTACAGATACAGTTTCATTTGATATGATGAACAACGTTAATGAAGGTTTATACCGTCAAAATGCTGAAGGTGAATATGAAGCTGGTGTATTAGACGGCGAACCGGAAATTTCTGAAGACGGTTCTGTATACACATACAAAATTAAAGAAGATGCTACATGGTCAAATGGCGACCCTGTAACAGCTAATGACTTTGTATATGCATGGCAACGTTTAGTTGATCCTGATACAGCAGCGCCATACTCATACTTAGCTGATGGTATCATCCAAAATGCAACTGAAATCATCGGTGGCGAAATGGAACCTTCAGAATTAGGTGCTGTTGCTGTAGATGAAAAAACATTAGAAGTAACATATGCGAAACCAGTGCCATACTTAGAAGGTTTACTATCAATGGCACCGTTCTACCCACTTAACCAAACATACGTGGAAGAACAAGGTGACAGTTATGCAACTAACTCAGATACAGTTTTATATAATGGACCATTTGCCTTAACTGGTTGGGATGGTACAAACTTGAACTGGTCATTAGCGAAAAATGATAGCTATTGGGATGCAGACAATGTTCAATTAGATACTATTAATTATCAAGTACTAAAGGAAACTTCAACAGCATTAAACCTATTTGATTCTGGTGAAATTGACTACACAACTGTTTCAGGGGAATATGTAGCAGCGCGCGAGGGTGATCCAAACATGGATAACTCACCTGAATCATCAGTATTCTTTATCAAGATGAACCAAGAACGTAACGGTGAAGAAACACCATTAGCGAATACAAATATTCGTCGTGGTATCGCACAAGCAATTGACAAACAATCATTTGCGGACCAAGTGTTACAAAATGGCTCGCTACCTGCTGACTATTTAGTACCAGAAGGATTAGCAAGTAATCCATCAACAGATGTTGACTTCCGTGAAGATTCAACTGAAGGTACAGGATTTGTTGACTATGATGTTGAATCTGCACAAGAAGCATTCAATGCTGGTTTAGAAGAGTTAGGTACTGACTCTATCACACTTGAATTATTAGTAGATGATACAGAAAATGCGAAACGTTCAGCTGAATATATCCAAGGACAATTGCAAACAAACCTACCAGGTTTACAAGTACAAATTGTTTCAGTTCCATTCAAGAACCGTGTAGCAGCTAATAATAGTCAGGACTACGATTTACAAATCTCAGGTTGGGGTGCTGACTATGCTGACCCAATTAACTACCTAGAATTGTTCGTAACTGATGGAAATAATAATAATTCTGGCTACTCAAATGAAGAGTACGATGCGTTAATCCAAGCAGCATCAGATGAAACTGAAGACTTAGATAAACGTTGGAGCGATTTAGTCGCGGCTGAGTCTTTAATTTTAGAAGAAGCCGGTATCGCACCACTATACCAACGTTATGGTGCTTACTTAGAACAACCATCTGTTGAAGGCGTTGTTCACCACCAAGTTGGTGCATCAACTTCATTCAAATGGGCTTCAAAAACAGCAGAATAAGTATTTAGTTAATATTCGTGAGTAATAAAAACAACCCGCCAAATGGTGGGTTGTTTTTATTTCTGATATGTGAGGAATATTGACGCTAAATGATAATTATGTTAGAATTTGTACTGCTTTTGATGAATAATTCTAAGATATTGGCTAGAATATGATAAGCAATTAACTTGCTATCAGATGGATTTTTATGCGTTTTAAGCCGTATGTAGGTGTAGATGCTAATTAATGCACCACGACACCAGTATAGGCTTTAAAGGGCAATATAATAGCTAAACTAAAGGTGGGATGATAGACGCTACTTACTTCAAGTTAGGTAAGAAAAATAACATGATTAAATAAATAATCTTTCATGGTAATGACAACTAGAATAACATTTAAAAAAACGGGGCGGATAATTTGGCCCACCCCGTGTAGTTCTATATAATGTAATAGGCGATTAGGAAGATTAAACTTATTGCTAATAAGCTGCCACCAATTTTTAGAAAACCAATGTACCAGTTACCAATCGATTGGGACAAAGTTTGTACATTTTTTTCTGACCCTTCATCATTTTTTGAATTATTTTGTGAGAAAACACTAGGTTTCCACTTGCGCCAGCTGTATTGAAACAGGTCAAAAGTCCCGTCTTTAAAGATTAATCCGAATAAACCAAGGATTAAGAAGGGCGCAGACAGGTAAAAATAGCTGTTGCTTAAGTAAAATAAAGTGATACCTTCTTGCAAAAAAATTGATATAATGAACGGTATCGTGGCAAAAAGCAAAAGGATGCTTTTCCAGCGTTTATAAATCATTGATAGATCAAATCCTTTCAGAGATGTCAATAATTTAACACAATATAGGAGGTGAAGCAATTTGAAATCGTATTACAAATATCTACTTCGAAGAGTATTTTATATGTTCTTAACAATATTTCTAATTGCAACAATTACATTTTTCTTAATGAAACTGCTTCCAGGTACACCTTTCCAAAATGAGGACCGGTTATCTGCGGAACAAATCATTATTATGAACGAACGATATGGTTTGAATGATCCAGTGATCGTCCAATACGCACGTTACATGTTAGGTATTTTTACAGGTGATTTAGGTGTATCTTTCCAATTCTCAAATACACCAGTTACTGACTTATTAAGTAGCCGTATTGGACCGTCATTACAATTGGGTGGTCAAGCAATCTTGTTCGGTACATCATTTGGTATCATACTAGGTGTTATTTCAGCTATGTACAAGAATACTTGGATTGACTCAACCGCAACATTCGTGGCTATCTTAGGTCGTTCAATTCCTAACTTCGTTTTCGCGGTATTACTACAACTAGTATTTGCCGTAAAACTAGGCTGGTTCCCAATCGCTTTATGGAACGGTTCATTTGCAGCAACAGTCTTACCGACATTAGCATTGGCCATTTCGCCATTAGCCGATTCGAGTCGTTTCATCCGTACCGAAATGGTCGACGTATTGAATTCAGACTATATTGAATTAGCGCGTGCGAAAGGTTTAAGCAAAACAGCCGTAGCTTTCAAACATGGTGTACGTAATGCCTTAATTCCATTATTAACATTATTAGGGCCATTAACAGTTGCCTTGATGACAGGTTCAATGGTAGTAGAAAACATTTACGCAATTCCTGGTATTGGTGAGCAATTCGTTAAATCAATCCAAACAAATGACTATCCAACAATCATGGGTATCACAATTCTTTACTCATTCATGCTAGTGTCAATGTTATTAATTGTAGATGTGTTATACGGTATCGTAGACCCACGTATTCGTGTAAGTAATGAAGGAGGGGAATAAGATGGCTGAAAACAATCAATCATATAAATCAATTGCAGCTGATAAATTCCGCCCTGCTACGCAACATGACCTCGTCGCTGAACGTGAGCAAATTGCTGGAGAATCATTGAACTTCCTTCAAGATTCTTGGCGTCGTTTAAAGAAAAATAAAGTAGCGATTGTATCCCTAGTGGTATTGATCATTATCGTCATTCTTGCTATCTTGGCGCCAGTGATTGCACCTGCAGATCCAAATGCGCAAAACGTAGCCTTTGCCAACCTACCACCAAAAATCCCTGGATTGGAAAACTTTGCTTGGTTTGATGGTAAATCAGAAGTAGCCGGAACAGCTATTGACCAATACGCTGCCAATAATGTACCAGAGGGCGTTTACTACTACTTAGGTACTGACGCTTTAGGACGTGACTTATTATCATGTGTCTTATACGGTACACGTGTATCGCTATTTATCGGTATGATGGCTGCCTTATTCAACTTAGTAATCGGTGTACCTTATGGTATTTTTTCGGGTTGGAATGGTGGTCGTATCGACAACATCATGATGCGTTTCTTAGAAATCCTATCAGGTGTACCGAACTTGGTTATCGTAATCCTAATGTTATTAGTATTACAACCAGGTATCATGTCAATCATCATTGCATTAGCAATTACAGAGTGGATTTCAATGGCTCGTGTAATTCGTGCGCAAACAATGAAAATTAAAAACCAAGAGTACATCTTGGCTGCCCGCTCTTTAGGTGAATCTGCATGGAAAATTTCTTTCCGTCACATCTTACCTAACCTGTCAGGTATCATTATTATCCAAACAGTATTCTCAATTCCGTCTGCGATTTTCTTCGAAGCGTTCTTGAGTTTCATCGGTTTAGGTATTCCAGCACCAAATGCTTCTCTAGGTACATTGATTAATGATGGATATAAGACATTTAGATTCTTACCTCATTTAATGTGGTACCCAGCGGGTGTAATCTGTATTGTTATGATTGCATTCAATATGTTAGCGAATGGTTTGCGTGATGCTCTAGATCCAAAGACGAATGATTAAGGAGTTGAGCAGAATTGAGTAATAAAACAGAAAACATTTTAGAAGTAAAAGACTTAGAAATTAATTTCAAAACGTATTCTGGTGATGTTCAAGCCATTCGTAAAGTAAACTTTGACTTGAAACATGGAGAAACGTTAGCAATCGTGGGTGAATCTGGTTCAGGTAAGTCTGTAACAGTGCGTACAATCATGCGTCTATTGGCTAATAACGCTGATATTAAGGGTGGAGAAATCCTTTTTAACGGTGAAGACTTATTAAAGAAATCAGAAAAACAAATGCAAGGTATCCGTGGTAAAGATATTGCCATGATCTTCCAAGATCCGATGACTTCATTAAACCCTACGATGAAAATTGGTAAACAAATTGCTGAACCAATTATTTTACACCAAGATAAATCTAAAAAAGAAGCGTATGCGAGAGCAGAAGAGCTACTAGAATTGGTTGGTATTCCTAATGCGCATGAACGTATGGATCATTACCCACATCAATTCTCAGGTGGACAAAGACAACGTATCGTTATTGCAATTGCTTTGGCATGTAATCCGCGTATCTTAATTGCGGATGAGCCAACAACTGCTTTAGATGTAACCATCCAAGCGCAAATTCTTGAATTGATGAAAGAATTACAAGATAAAATTGATACATCAATCATCTTTATTACACATGACTTGGGTGTTGTAGCTAACGTTGCGGATCGTGTAGCTGTAATGTATGCTGGTAAAATTGTGGAATATGGTGACGTAGATGAAATCTTCTTTAACCCACAACATCCATATACATGGGGGTTAATCGGTTCTATGCCTACACTAGATACTGCTGGGAAATTGGTTTCAATTCCTGGTACACCACCAGACTTGTTAGACCCACCTAAAGGGGATGCCTTTGCACTACGTTCCGACTATGCGATGGAAATCGATTACGAGGAAGAACCGCCATTGTTCCAAGTGTCACCCACCCATGCAGCTGCAACTTGGTTACTACACCCAGATGCCCCTGCTGTAGAAGCGCCAGCTGAAATTCAACGACGTTATACAATTTTTGAAAGCCTATCGAAAGGTATTGTTCCTGAAGGTTACAATGATGGAGCACCTCACGTAGAGTTAGATGAACATACTGAAGTAATCACATCTTCAGATACTGAAGGTGTAATTGCTACAGGTGAAGTGGATATGGAAGGAGATGATTCAATTGGCTAATGAGCAAGAACCGATCTTAAAAGTTAGAAATTTAAAACAATACTTTAATGAAGGATCAAAAGGTGAAGTACGTGCGATTGATGATATCTCTTTTGATATTTTCAAAGGTGAAACATTTGGTTTAGTAGGTGAGTCTGGTTCAGGTAAAACAACAACTGGGCGTGCGGTAATGCGTCTTTACCAACCAACTTCTGGTGAAATTATTTTTGAAGATAAAGATATTGCTTCTTTGAAAAATCGCCGTGATATGTTAGATTTCCGTAAAGATATCCAAATGATTTTCCAAGATCCATATGCGTCTCTAAACCCTCGTATGAAGGTTGAAGACATTATTGCTGAAGGACTTGAAATCCATGGTTTAGTTAAAACTAAAGCGGAACGTAAAGCAAGAGTTGCTGAATTATTAGAGCAAGTAGGGTTGAATCCACAACATGCTACACGTTACCCACATGAGTTCTCAGGAGGTCAACGTCAGCGTATTGGTATTGCACGTGCATTAGCAGTTGCACCAAAAATGATCGTAGCAGATGAGCCTATATCAGCGCTTGATGTGTCAATTCAAGCCCAAGTAGTTAACTTGCTTGAAGAACTACAAGAAGACTTTGGTTTAACTTTCCTATTCATAGCTCATGACCTTTCAATGGTTAAATATATTTCTGATCGTATTGCAGTAATGTATATGGGTAAAATAGTTGAACTTGCAGATGCTGATGAATTGTATTACCATGGTTTGCATCCTTACACGAAAAGTCTTTTATCTGCAATACCATTGCCAGATCCGATATATGAACGTAACCGTCAACGTATTACATATAACCATGAACCTTTCAAAGGGGATGAAACAATGGTTGAAGTCGCACCTAATCACTTTGTATACTGTTCACCAAATGAGGTTGAATTATATAAAGAAATGCGTGCAAGTCAAGATAAATAATCTATTGAAAAAGGTGACTTCGGTCGCCTTTTTTATTTGCCCACAATTGTATGTCAACCATACTTATGGTAGAATAACTAGGACATTAAAACGGAGGGGTATCTTTTGTATAATATATTAT
>JAEZWY010000173.1 GCA_023442905.1 Bacillota bacterium
ATTACTTTGCCAGTATTCTCCTACAACATAAATATCTGGATTACTTTCTCGTAAAGCAGATATTAACTGGTCGATAAAGGCAAAATCGATATGTTTTAAGGCATCCAGTCTAAAGCCATTTAAATTAAAAGAATCTAAATACCAACGCGCCCATTTTAAGACTTCTTCTTGAACATAAGGATTACCATAATCAATATCTGCAAACATCAAGTAGTCGAAGTTACCATTCTCTCCGTCCACTGCTTCATCATCTGCCCAACCTTTATTCTCACCTTTAATCATAAAGATGCCACTTTCACCTGTTCTTTGGTCAAAATCAATCCCAGAGAAGCAGTTAAAATCCCAAATAAAGTCTGAGTATTCACCATTTCGACCTGGAAAAGTAAACTTAGTCCACCCTTCAATATCTCGAGCTTCACCAAGCTTTTCTTGTCGATTTGTTGGGTTCATTGGGTAGGCTTGGAATACTTCCGTTTCATCAGCCCCACCCTTATGGTTTAAAACAGCATCCGCTAACACCCAAATATCATGGGAATGTAAGGCATCAATTGCCGCTTGGTATTCCGCTCGGGTCCCGTATTTGGTACGAACCGTCCCTTTTTGATCAAATTCCCCAATATCAAATAAGTCATAAGCCCCGTAGCCAACGTCGTTACTCGATTGACCTTTAGTTGCTGGTGGCATCCATACATGAGAAATCCCGATTGAAGCCAAGTGTTCTGCATCTTCCGCTAACTTTTTCCATAAACTACCATCATCGGGTAAGTCCCACTCAAAATATTGCATTAATACACCGTTCATCACCATATCGTTAGCCCCGCTTTCGCCTGATCTTAATACCTATCCCTATTTTTTCACGCCTCTATTTCAGTTTCTTGCCTTGTGTATTGATTAGTTTCAATATCACATTACAGTTATTATACCGAAAATTTCTTCAATGAGATAATTTTAGGTTGGCCAAGCTATCACGTTAGTATTTTTTTAAAGCTCTTACTAGTTTATACGTCATGAATCAGCAAAATACTAAAAATATTTTTTCAAAAATCTGTGACCCCTTCCAAAGGGTTGAAATCAAGGAAAATTAATGTATTATTTTAGGCATTTGGTCTTTAAATCTTCACAAAAGTCCTATAGAATGGAGTCATTAGGTGAAATCACCTTTGGCGTATATCGCCATAAACATTCCCAATCTTCGAAATACTAAAAATATAAATATAAAGGGTGCCTGAAATGCGAAAACTATTGAAATGGGTTTTATTAGCAAGCATCATGTTACTAGTTGGTAACCACGTTGAAGCGCGCGAATCCTCTACTGAACTAGGTAATGCTGTTAATGAAACTTTGTCTGAAACAACTTCTTACAAGCAATCCACAACTATCGAACAGGTAACATCTGAACCCGCAAATACTGAAACGGTCATGTCGACCTTATCTTATGACAATGCCGATAACTTTTCTGGAACTTTCATTCAAAAAAATACTGCTTCTGGTAGTAATGATGCGATCTTACAAGTCGAAACAAGTAACGCCCAATCCACATACAAGGAAAATGGAGGCGAATGGCAACAAAGCTTAACGAATGATTCACATTTGAACCGTTTAAATGTCTTATCTCTAAGCCAAGTGCGCAATTTATTAACCACACTAGATACGATTGGTCAATGGACCGGCTCTTTAAGTGACCAAACGGTTAGTTTTTCTGGTGAAAATGCGCAGTTAACCAATTTATTAAACACTTTTGTAAGTGAGTCTTACAATAATGATGCCAACCACCAAATCCAACTTGTCACTGATCGTTACACCAATGAAATTAAAGCAGTTGAATGGACTGTTTCTGGTACTAGTCGTATCGACAATCAAGCAGTGACAACAACAATCGAAGTGAAACTATCACAGTTATAATTAAAGGAGCCTATATGAGCCGTTATTTAGTCGGAACGATCTTTGCCATTTTATGTATTTTAGTCAACGTATATATTGTCTGGAAGGGGCAAACCCCTGAAGGTATGACTGCTGCCCAACAAGCCCGTTTAAAGGTAGTCGGTGGCGTCTTATTACTCTTAGCTTTCATCGCCCTCACATTTGGAGAGGCTTTAGGCCTACAATAAGTAAAATAAATCATACTATTCCAAATAGACTAGTCTATTTGGACACGAAAAGGCCGGGAATTGCATCCCGGCCTTTTACTTTTTTACTTAAATCGTACGTTTATGATTGAATACTTGCTTAGATTCCTCAATTTTTTGCTTGTTTCCAAAGACTACTAAATTATCTGCATCTAGAGCGATTTGGATTTGTGCTTTGAAGGCAATTAGATCAGCTACTTTAGTATCCAAGGCTTGGCTTAAGCGTGCGTCTACCATATCTTTTGTCATCCCTCTGAAGTGACGTGTCACCATCAGAGTATTCACGCTAGCCGGTGTTAATGGATAGTGGAAGCTAGTCATCGACCCAATAATCAGTTGCTCAAGATCATCTTGACTTAAACCTGGATTTTCTAAGAAGGCAGGTAAGTTTTGATATACCGCTACTGTCTTATCCACATTCGGGTCACGGTAAGAATAAGTGGTCACATCCCCCGCTGCAGTCAAGGTTAAACCAGCACCATAAGCACCACCCTTAGCACGAATATTTTCGTGTAAGTAATCTTTCGATAAAATATTGGCAAAAACAACATACCGGCCATTATAGTCTTCAACTGGCACACGGCCACCTACCGATACATACTGTACATTACCATTGGTTTGAATCGCTTCATGATAGTGGTTGCCAGCTAAATCAAATTGGACCTGTACAGGTTCAACACTATCCGCTGGTTTTGCTTGGTCGATAAAGTGGTTTACTTGGTCAAGTAAGACTGATTGGTCTACGCCGTCTGCTGTTAAACTAACTGTCAGCATACGTGGATCCCATATTTTGCCATTCACTTCAATCAATTTCTCGATAAAAGCATCTGCCTTAGTTGAGAAGTTTTCAATTAAATCAGTTATATGGTCATAGAATGATAAACCAGAAATCACATCTTCATACTTAGCCGCTTGCGAGTAGAAAGACCGTAATCTAGAAATCGCCACCCGGTGTCCAGCCCCTTCATACGACTGACTCATATTAAATTTCGTCCGTTGTAAGACATTTAAAATCCGTGCCTTATCAGAAAAGTCTGTAAATTTCATCGTATCTTGTAATATTTCAAAACCACGAGCAGAATGGTCTCCAATCGCCGCAAATGACGCCACTAAAACTGGCACATAATCATCTTGGGAACCTTCACGGATAAAGACTTTAGGTCGCATAGAAATCCCAGCAGTCGCCTTCATCATTTCAATATCCATTTGACGATAATCATAATTTTCCGTGTCCAATAACCCTAATAAAATCGTCAAGTAATTCACATACGGTAAATCTTCCGCCGCAATATGGTCCAATCGATAAGCCATCTGTACATAACGAATGCCCGAAGCATCTTGTTCATGGAAAAGGACAGGCACCCCTTGTTGGCCAGTCAATGCTTCTTCAGCAATCGCTTGTGTTGTCCGCGGTACATCAGAAATATCTAATTTTGGTAAGGCTTGACGAGCTTCTTCGGTGTCCGGTGTATCTTGGTAGACCCGCAATGCTTGGTTTTCCTTAATTAATGCTTGGATGTCTTGGTCAGTCATCGCTGCTTTTTCTGCAGCTAACTTGGCAGTTAATTGCTCATCTTGCGCCTTAAATAAGCCCACTTTTGGTTGGTAAATACCCACTAGACTAGTAGCTGCATCCAACAAGTTGTCTTGAATCCATTTTTCATAGAAATCTGTATCCAACTTCGCTCTTAAATCATCGAAGTATTTTGAAAAATGCAAGACTTCAGTTGGTGACATATCATAGCGCCAAGCCATGGTCATTTGAATTTCATAAGTAATCCCCTTCATCGCACCACCAGCTTGACGGGCTGCAAATTCACGGGTATTAATAACCCCTTCAAGAAGGTCGCGGTTAATGCCGTTAGCTACTAGGTCACTTAAAGTTGATTTTATCACCGCTAAGGCCTTATCCTTATTGGCTGGGTCAAATTGTTTTAAGACTAAACCAAAATCTAGATAGTAGCCATCAGAACCCATCGCTTCAACTTCTTCTGCTAGACCAGCTTCAATTAGGGCTAAACGGATTGGGGCTGCTTCCGCTTCAATTAAGGCATCGCTTAAAATATTGGCCACATAGTTGTCGGTTAAATCTGTTGATGTACCCACATGGGTCATGTAGGTCAAGTAAGAATCTTGTTCACTCGTTTTGCGTTCATCCGCGTCATAAAAGGCTTGATATTCGCGGTGACCTTCGGCTGTTTTAGGCAAGTCAAATTGAACTTGCTGGTGATTATTTTTCGAGAATTCACTAAAGAAATCGCCGTTAATTTGACTCAAAGTGCGGTCAATATCAATATCTCCGTAGACATATGCTAAAGCATTGTATGGACGGTAATGGTCAGCATGGAATTGTTTAAAGTTTTCAAAGGTCAAGTCAGGAATGTCGTAAGGATAGCCACCTGATTCATGGGCATAAGTAGAACCTGGGTGCATATTTGCCGTTACATCTTGCATAATAATGCGTTCTGCATCAGAATAAGCCCCGCGCATTTCGTTATAAACTACCCCATTGTAAATGATCGGTTCATCCGCATCGAATAACTCTTTATGCCAACCTTCTTGACGGAAAATATGTTCTTCAGTCATCATTTTAGGGAAGAAAACGGCGTCTAAATAAACATCCGTTAAATTGTGGAAGTCTTCCTCATTCATAGATGAAACTGGATAAATGGTCATATCTGAAAAAGTCATAGCATTCAAGAATGTATTCATAGACGTTTTCAACATGGTCATAAATGGATCCTTAGCTGGATATTTACGTGATCCAGAAAGTACTGAATGCTCCACGATATGAGCTACACCAGTTGAATCTTTCGGTGGCGTTTTAAACCCTATCCCAAAAGAGCGATTTTGGTCATCATTTTCCACCCAAATCACTTGTCCCCCAGATTGTTTATGGGCAAAAGTGTGAACTTGGGCATTAGCATCTTGAATAAATTGACTATCTACAAGGGTAAAACCGTGTATTTGGTCCCCTTTTTTCAAGTTGATTGTCATACAATAATCTCCTTATCGGTCATTTTCTTATTTCCTTTTATTTTAACAGTTTTTGCGGGACTTTATTAGTCAGACCGCTTGTTTGCTATAATATAACTGAATCAACCAAGAAAGGATGAACCTTATGACGAGCCAATTCTATGAAACGTTAGAAAATATTACTGCCGGAACGACCTTAAAAGATCCCAACCAAGCCCTTAACGGCAATTTGGCCTTACATACTGGGGAAGATGCATCACTGGTTATCGCAAATCGACAAACTTTAGCGGATGCATTACAGGTTGACGCCGACCAGTTCGTTTTCGCTAACCAGACCCATTCCAAAAAGGCTTAACAGGTTAAAGCTGACGACCAAGGACGCGGCACTAAAACAACTGATGATGCAATAGATGACGTAGATGCGCTATTTACTTATGAACCCAATATTGTGATTGGTGTATTTACCGCAGACTGTGTGCCTGTATTATTTTATGATGAAGATACTGGCTTAATTGGGGCTATCCATTCAGGCTGGAAGGGGACTGTTCAAGACGTAGTATCTGCGACTTTCGCTAAAATTAAAAGAAAGCATCCAGATATCTATATGGGCAATATGAAAGCTATTCTTGGCCCCTCTATCGCCCAAGATTCTTTTGAAGTGGACAAAGATGTTGCTGACCAATTCACGGCGCTTGGTTATGCGGACGATTTTATTCAATGGGATGCCCGTCGAGGGAAATATTTGATTAATAATCAAGCAACCATCGCTGAACAGTTGAAACGAGTAGGCTTCTTGCCAGAAAATATTCAATTATCAGACCAGGATACATTAAAGATGACTGATGGTTTTTCTTACCGCCTAGATAAAACACCCGGACGCCATTTCAATTTTATTACTAGAAAAGGATAAAAAAATAGTAGTGTTTTTACGTTATGTAGTAATTTAGCTATTTAGAAAGCATTTGACTTTCCCTAATAAACTGATGCCACTTTAAACTAGGTCAGCCTACTTTGTTAAAGTCTTAAAAATACTAAATCAACTAAAGCGCTATAAAGTAGGTACAAAAAAAATCAGCTGTTGGGAGGTAGCTGATTTTTTGTCATCTTTCGTTTTGGGAGGAGAAAGATTTATGAAGAAAAGTTTGGTTTCTTTATTGGGTATGCTTATATAATAGGCGATAGCTTTGAAGATATTGTGAATATTTCGTCAAAATTTGTGTTGTTTCTATGATTTTAAGGTTATAGATTATTAAAGCCATTTTTCAAGTTTGCAATAGAAAACCAGCCGTTGGGAGGACGACTGGTTGACTGTAATCTTTCGTTTTTGGGAGTAGAAAGATTTATGAAGAAAAAGTTTGGTTCTTTATTGGGTATGCTTATATAGTAGACGATACTTGTGAAGATATGATGAAAATCCGACTCAAAATTGCGGTCAATCTGTGATGGATTCTTTAGAAATATATTAAGGCAGATGATAAGCCTAGTCCGCTAGGGTTAGACGGTGAATGATATCTGCATAATCTGGGTATTGGTTGAGTAAATCTGCTCGTTTGAATAGTTCAAAGTCATCGTATTCAAAGCCTGGGCTAACCATGCATGAGACTAGTGAATAGCTATCTGCGTCTTCAACTGTTGAGCCAAAAATAGTCCCCTTTGGTACGACTGCTTGAAGGACTTGCCCTTGTTCGACGTCTGTGCCTAAAGTGACTTGTTGATAGTCACCCTCTGCTGTAATCATGTGGACAGTTAGTGGGCTACCGTAGTGGTAGTACCACACTTCATCGGCTGTTAAACGGTGGAATCTTGATGGATTGTTGCTTGTCAGGAGAAAGTAGATACTGGTATATAGGGCACGTGGTTTTTGGCCTTCTAGCTGGATGGTTTGGTCTGATTTCAATACTTGATAGAAAAAACCGCCTTCTTCATGTCCTGCCATCTTGTAGTGGTCGATCCAAATTGATTTGTCTTTCATATATTTCGCCTCCAAAATATTTGCTTTTCACCTTCAATAGTATCTAATCTCCCAGCATTTTGCACGATTTTTTTATGCCATTTGCGCCCACATTATTACGAATCCGATAAATACAATCGCGTACATGATTTGTCGATATTGTGAAAATATTATCAAACTACCACTCTTTTTATAACTTATAACTATTTAATGTCTTGTTTTTAACACAATCGCTTCACGTTTGTGCTAGGCTACCATTATGAAAAATTTGTTCATAATATTAAAAAATGATTGTAAGGAGACAAGCTATGAGCGATATGAATATTTCGAGTTTCATGAGTAAAATCGACGGTGCAGTTGCCAAGAAGGATGCCCTTTTTGACCAATCAAAAGTCCGATATTTGTTGCGGGCTATTTACGCGGGTATATTCTTAACCCTGCCAACCGCTATTGGTGTCTTGGTTTGGGATGCCATTGCTGTAGACTACCCGTCTTTAGGTAAAATAAGCTACGCTTTGATATTTCCGATAGGTTTAGCCATGATTATTTATTTGAACGGTGAGTTGGCTACTTCAAATATGATGTACCTTTTCGCAGGTGCGCATCGCCGGAAATTATCTTGGTCAAAAGCATTAACCATTATCTTTATTTGCACATGCATGAACCTACTAGGGGCTGCTATTGTTGGTATACTCATTGGGCATTCTAGTATCGCACATTATTTTAATACTGATTCTGCGATCATGACCATGATTAATGCGAAATTGGATAAAGACATTTGGACCTTATTCATAGACGGGATTCTCGCAAATATCTTCGTCAATATCACCATTATGGGGCAGATGAAAATGAAAGATGATATTGGCCGCCTACTATTTATCATCGCCGTTATTTTCCTATTTGTTTATGGTGGGTTAGAACATATTATTGCGAATTTCTCGCTAATGAGTATCGCTTTCTTCTCAGGTAATGACATGGATATGATGGCCGTGTTGATTAATTGGATCTTCGCCTTTATTGGCAATCTAGTAGGTGGCGGTGTTATCATGGGGCTAGGGTATAGCTTCCTAAATAGTGTAGAGACAGGATATCTCGACTAAGTCCAGATGATGAGGTATCCAGAAAAGTATAAAGAATGCCGCGCGATTTACATAGAACATCCTAAAAAAATAATAGACCAAGGGGTTGCATCTGCTTTGATGTCCCCTTGGTCTATTTTTATGGTTCTTATTCGTTCAACAGGTTGAACAACCGCTAGCCATTTACGCTTCTTCTGCTACCATCAAACTGAATTGCCCAGTGAGTGTGACTTCTCTAAGGTCACTTGGTAGGATAAAGGCGTCTGCTGCTTTTACGTCCCAAGCCTTGTCGCCAACCGTTACTTGTCCTTGGCCCTCAAGGACTGTACACAACTGGTACTTGTCGGATAAGTTGATATGCAAGATATCCTCGATTGTCCATTTTGACACGGAGAAGTATTCATTGGTCCAAAATTCTTGGATTGAGCCGCCCGGTAGTTCAGTTGTATGCCCGGTTGCTAGAGTATCCTTGTGGGGGAACATGGTGACATCCGCTGATTGTTGGATGTGTAGGTCACGTTCCTGGCCATTGGCGTCCTTGCGTCCGTAGTCATAAACCCGGTAGGTGGTGTTAGAACTTTGTTGGGTTTCGAGGATTAATACGCCGCCACCGATAGCATGGATAGTCCCTGCTGGCACGGCGAAGAAATCACCGGCATGAACGGGCACTTTACGTAACAGTTGGTCCCACTCGTTCTCTTCGACCATTTCTAGGAACTGTTCTTTATTTTGGGCATTGTGGCCGTAAATCAGGTAGGCACCTGGATCAGCGTCCATAATATACCAACACTCCGTCTTCCCAAGGTCATTTTCATGGGCTAGTCCATAGGCGTCATCCGGGTGCACTTGGACGGACAAGTCTTCCTTGGCATCAATTATTTTGATTAATAATGGAAAACGTTCAGCCGCTTCTCCCAAGAAGATTTCTGGGTGCTTTTGGTACAAGTCAGATAGACTTAAGCCGGCAAGGGATTCAGGTGACGTCACGATAGATTGCCCATGTTCATGTCCTGAAATGACCCACGCTTCTCCCGTCTGGTCTGAAGGGATGTCTAGACTAAATTGACTGCGTAATTTTTGTCCACCCCAGATTTTTTCTTCCAGGTAGGCTTTTAAGAATATGGGTTCTTGCATCGTCACTACTCCTTGTCTTTTTTCCCTCGTTTAAAGGGGTTTTTGAATAAGTTGGCTAGGTTACTTTGTTGTGCGACGAATTTTTCTCGAGGCATGTACTTGCGCATTGCCCGAAGACTATCTTTAGCTTCATCGACAACAAATTCCAGGAGTTGGCCTTCATCGGTTTCAAAGTAGAAGCCGCGGACGTAACGTCCTTTGAAGAACATTTGCACGCGGATGCGTGTAATGTTAACCCATGGAATTTGAATGAAGCCTGGTCCGTTCTCCTCGCGAAATTCGACACCTTTATCGCCCACCATCAGTAATCCTGACTTAGGGTCGATAGGGTTGATCATTGCATTCGCTTTGGAGACGAACGTTACTTCTGTATTTAATTGTGCTACCATCTTAACCCATGATACCTAGTACATAAAGCACGATACCAATCACAAAGATAGAGAAGATCAAGGTAGTTGCACTCACTTTACGTTTTAATAGGTACATACATGCTAATGTTAATAGTAATGGCATCATACCAGGTAATAATTGGTTGAATACATCACCTAATGATGTGGCAGTTGTTGTATTTACTAATTGACCTGATGAAATTTGGTTAATCACATCACGGAAGCTGTCAGCTGTTACATTGCTATTGTTAGCTGCTTCAACTAAACCATCAAAGTTTACAAGAGCATCTTCTTGGTTTGTTACTTCAGAGATTACTTTTGGGAAGTTCATGGTTGTCCAACGAGGTACCAATACCCCCATAACGAACATCCCTAAGATAGATGCCCCAACAGTGATTTTTTGAATGATACCACCAGACAAGTCTTTTGTAATTTCAGAACCGGCACGGTAACCTAATTCTTGTGTGTACCAAGTGAAGGCTACACGGATTAAATTCCAAAGTACGAAGAATAAGATTGGTCCAATGATTGATTGGCTTAGGGCAAGCGATGCAGCGAAGGCACCGATTACTGGACGTAAAGTACCCCAGAATATTGGGTCACCCACACCAGCAAGAGGACCCATCATACCAACTTTAACCCCTTGGATAGCTTGGTCTTCAATGACTGTACCATTTGCTTTCTCTTCTTCCATGGCTAAGGTTACACCTAAAATTGGTGCCTCAACATATGGGTGAGAGTTAATAAATTCCAAGTGACGTTGTAAAGCTGCCGTACGGTCTTCTTTACTTGTATACAGTTTTTTGATTGCTGGGGCTAGTACATAAGCCCAACCAACGTTATGCATACGCTCGTAGTTCCATGAAGCTTGAACGAAAGTTAATCGCCAGTTTGCGACCATCCGGTCTCGTTTTGATAATGTTACGCGGTTTGTTACTTCTTCAGTCATGTCTACCCCTCCTTAATAGTCTTCTAAAATGGCGTCTAACTGGGCATCAACTGAACCTGAACCACCAGATCCTGAACCGCCACCGCCATTAAATTGTGGAGACAATTCAATGTAGATAAGTGCTAAGGCTAAACCGATAATACCCATTGCCACTAAGTTCAACTCTGTAACGGCTGCTAAAGCAAAACCGATAAAGAAGAATGGCCATGTTGTTTTGCTTGCCATCATATTGATAACCATTGCGTAACCTACAGCAACGATCATACCACCGCCAACAGCTAGACCACCTGTGATCCAGTCTGGAATGGCTGCTAAAGCGCCTTGTACAGCTGAAGCTGGTAAAGCTAATGTAGCGATTGCTGGAATCATTACACGTAAACCTTGAAGACCTAAAGCCATCATATTGGCAGATTCAACTCCACGAATAGAGCCTTTTTCCGCTTGAGCATCCGCGTAATGTGCCAAACCTACTGTCATTGTACGAACGAAGATTGTTAATACTTGACCAGCGATTGCTAAAGGCACTGCAATGGCAATACCTTCAGATACAGAAGCACCTTTAGTTAATACTAAGATACCCGCGATTACACCTGCTAAGGCTGCATCTGGTGCTTGTGCTGCCCCGATGTTCATCCAACCTAAAGCGATTAATTGTAATTGACCACCTAATAGTAGTCCTTCAGTTAAGTTTCCTGTTGCAAGACCAATTAATGTACAAACAAGAATTGGTTGGTGTAATTGGAATGCATCCAACACACTTTCAAAACCAGCGAATAATGCAATAACACAAATAGCTATAGCTGCAAAAATTGAAATATCCATTTTTCTGTCGACCTCCCTTTTAAATCAAGTTATGATTTTTCAACAGTTTATCTAAGTTTTCGTCTGAATCTGCAGGGACTTTACGTACGTCAAATTTAACCCCAAGGTCTTTTAATTTTTGTAAAGTAGCTACATCTTCCTCGTCTACTGACAGTGATTTTGAAATCATTGTCTTCCCTTTAGAATGCGCCATTGAACCTAAGTTTACTTCCTTGATATCTACACCAGCTTCGATTGCTGCTAATACGTCTTGTGGAGTTTCAAATAATAATAATGCCTTTGTCTTACCAAAACGTGGGTCTTTATCAACTTCCGCTAATTTAGATACTGGAATTGTATTAGCACGAACACCTGTTGGCGCCGCTTGTTGAATCAATGATTTACGCATGTCATCTTGGGCTACCTTGTCCGATACAACGATAATACGGTTAGGGTTAACTGATTTCACCCAACCAGTGGCTACTTGACCGTGTAATAAACGTGTATCCACGCGTGCTAGGACATACTTAATCTTCCCATCACCTAATACAGTACCAGGTTTTAAGGTACCAACTTGTTCCTCTTCTTGACTATCTTCGCTAGCTGCAGCTGCTGGGGCGTCAATGCCTTCCCCAAGTGCTTCAGGTTTTACACGAATACCTGACACGTCTCTTGTCAAAATGTGTTTAGCAACATCTGCCACTTGATCAGAACCAAATCGTTGACCCAAAGCTTCTAAGAGCATTGGTAGATTTAACCCACTTACAATTGCTGTGCGTTCTGGCATTTCTTCGTGAATTGCATTGGCCTGGTTGAATGGTGAACCTCCCCACAAATCAACTAAAAATAGAATTTGTAACGTGTCATCGAAAGATTCGACTGCTTCTAAAAGATGGGCACGTAAATCATCTGGTCCTTCTTCAGGCATAAAGGTTACTGCCTGCAGATTTTCTTGTTCTCCGAAAATCATCTCAGCAGATTGTTTAATACCTTCAGCGAACTTACCGTGACTCGCTAAAATAATTCCTATCATCTTATTAAACCTCCCTAAATAAATTTGGACACTTGTATCCATTTCCAAGTATATAAGTAAAATCTGCCAACTACAATCATAAAACATTGGAGAAAATCAGTAGATTTACAAAAATCCATCATTTTTTTGCAAAAGTTTACGCATGGCTAGACTTTAAAATATTTAAATATACCCTTTTGCTAAAAAAATGGTATTAAATACTGTTAAATCAGTCTCTCGCTTAACATGTTATATAAGTTATTAAGATTGCAAAATTATCTTTAATCGAAAGATTAAAGTTTTCTCATATACATAAAAAAACGCGTAAAATCAGATTTAGTATAGATTCTGTACTTTGCATATAATCAATTGTTTGTATAAAATAATATGACATTTAACCAAAAAAGTCGTTTTACCCTTCAGTGATGACAGGAAATATGACACTGATCTTGACATATCTATGACTTATTTGCTGACTACACTTCTTCAATAGGCAGTTCTACACCTAACTTTGTTTCATCAAACGTTTCAGCTAAGACATCTGACTCTGCGATGAAGTCCAAGATTTCAACATCCGTCCCACGCGAAGCCACGGAAACTTGCGCCAATTCACCTGAACCACTATTGACACATGCCTCTAGGGAAATGGCTGCCCCGTTAATAACCACAAAGATTTCTTCATCGTATTCCTCCCAATCAAGTGTATTTAGCATTCCGTTTTAACAAGACATGTAAGATATCGTCTAAAGGAGTAATCACTCAAGAATAATCGGAAAAAGCGATAATAGATTGCGCAATTGCTTTGAGAAAAAAACAGCTTAATTTCGATTAAATTTGTGCAAACAAAAAGAGCAGAACCGAGGTCCTACCCTTTTCGATTGTTTAACTATTTGTTTAAAGCCTTAATACGTTCAACAGCTTCTGCTGTTTTTTCATAGGTATTGAAGGCTGTTAAACGGAAGTAGCCGGCACCTGAAGGACCGAAACCAACACCTGGTGTTCCAACGATTTGTGCATTTTCTAATAGGAAGTCAAAGAAGTCCCATGAGTCCATTCCTGCTGGTGTTTTCAACCAAACGTAAGGCGCGTTCACACCACCGAAAACTTCATAGCCAGCCTCTTCCAAACCTTCGTTAATCAGGATGGCATTGCGGCGGTAGTAAGCTAACATTTCTTCGATTTGCGCTTTACCTTCTTCAGAGTAACTTGCTTCTCCAGCACGTTGTACGATGTAAGGTGCACCGTTGAATTTCGTTGAAATACGACGTTTCCATAAGTCTAATAGGGATACGCCATCAATTTCTAACTCTTGAGGGATAATCGTAGCCCCTAAACGCACACCAGTAAAGCCGGCACGTTTTGAGAATGAACGGATTTCAATAGCGCAAGTACGTGAACCTGGTAATTCAAAGATTGAATGTGGTACGTCTTCTTCAGTAATGAATGACTCGTAAGCTGAGTCGAAGATTAAGATCGCATCATTTTCGTTAGCCCAGTCTACCCATTTTTGTAGGTCAGCGGTGTTTAAAGTTGTCCCTGTAGGGTTGTTAGGGTAGCAAAGGTATACCAAGTCAACTGGCTCCTCAGGTAGCGCGGGTTTAAAGTCATTTTCCGCAGTAGCTGATAAGTAAACCAAGTCCGACCATTTACCAGTTTCTTCGTTGTAGTCACCACCGCGACCAGCCATGATGTTTGAATCGATGTAAACTGGGTAAACAGGGTCACCAACAGCGATTTTGATGTCTGGGCCAAAAATTTCTTGAATGTTTGAAGAATCTGATTTGGCACCGTCAGAAATAACGATTTCATCCACTTTAACATCTGCACCACGCGCTGCAAAGTCATTTTTTTGGATGGCTTCACGTAAGAAGTCGTAACCATGGTCTGGCGCATAACCTTTAAAAGTAGCGGCATCTGCTTGTTCGTCTACGGCCTTATGTAAGGCTTCGATGACTGCAGGTGCTAAAGGCAAAGTAACGTCCCCAACACCTAATCGAATCACGTTTTGGTCTGGATGTGCTGTTTCATAGGCCTCTTGGCGACGTTTTACTTCTGCGAATAAATAAGAGCCTGGTAATCGTTGGTAATCTTTATTAATTTGGTTCATAAAAAATCTCCTCTACATGATATATGCTACTTTTTAATCACTTTCACTCTGTCTTCAACTAACCAATGATTAACGCAATGGATAGTCCTGGTCGGCTCCAGCATTTCGGAAACCACCTTGATTCAAAATTTCATTATATAGAATGCGGCGAACATCTTCGTCGGTCAGCTGTTTTGTATCCGTCACCTTAGGTTGCGTGTGTTGACGATTATACGTATTGTAAATCGCTTGAATACTCATGCCTTCATTTAAATAATCTTTGATTTCTAATAATCGATCGACATCATTCAAGGAATACATCCGGCGATTTGTCTCTGAACGTTTTGGTTTTATTAACTTTTGTTCTTCATAATAACGCACCTGTCTTGGTGTCAAATCTGTTAGCTGTACAACTGTCCCAATTGGGAAAACAGCTAGCGTACGTCGTAGCTCTTTTTCCTTCATGTCAACTCACCTTCATTCTTTTTTAATTGTATTTTAATCTCATGTTATATTACTTGACATATTAAGTCAATCATATTTTTTATTAATTTCACATAGAAATGATTTACCGAAAAATGCAATCAAAACTCTTGAATAATAGATTGTGAGTACGTATAATGGAAAGAATTGATTTTTTTATTCAATGCATTATAAGTTATTGAAGGAGTGCTTCTAACTGTGAACAAGCAAAACTTTTCCCCAAAACATCATTCAAATACTACTAAATCAACCCAACATTATGCTAGAAGAGGCATTTACTTAAGTATTGTAACCTACATCATTATTTCTACTACTAAACTAATTGTTGGTTATAGCTTCAACTCTGATGCCGTTTTTGCCGATGGTTTAAATAACTTCACTGATTCCTTTGCTTCCATTGCCTTACTTGTTGGAATGATTTTATCTCAGCGTCCTGCTGACCATAACCACCGTTACGGTCACTATAAAATTGAAACCATTACAACCCTCATCATGTCCTTTGTCATTCTCTATATCGGGATTACTGTAACCATTGATTCAACTACTGCTTTGATTAATCAAGAGTACGCCACACCTACTCCAATCAATGCTATTGTTGGTTTAAGTTCAGGTTTTATTATGTCAGGGGTATTCTGGTACAACAACCGCCTAGGTAAAAGATTAAATAGCCCTAGTTTAAAGGCCTCTGCTAAGGATAACTTATCGGATGCGCTAACTTCTTTCGCCACAGCTTTATCTGTTGTCCTTAGTCGTACTGGTATCATTTGGTTAGATGGCGCTATGGCCATTGCTGTTGGTTTAATTATTATTAAATCAGGTTACGATATTTTCAAAGAATCTGCCTTCTCACTTTCAGACGGCTTTCCTCAAGAAGAATTAGCGACTTATCGCGATATCGTTGAAAAAATTCCAGGCGTACAGGTCGTTTCTGATATTCGTGGCCGTAATTATGGTGCCAATGTATATATCGACATCACCATCTTGGTTGATCCAAATATCAGTGTCCAAGCAGGTCATGACATTACAGAGCGAGTAGAAATTGTCTTACAAGATACACAAAATGTGACCGCAACCGATGTTCATGTCGAACCTTTCAAACAATAAATGGGTAAAAACACCTCGATTAACTGACCTAACATCAGATAATCGAGGTGTTTTTCTTTTTCAATTAGATGAAAATTTAGTTGCTCTTTATTATGATGCTTCTTGAATAGCCTTAATTAAATTGTCCGCAGCTTGACCAACAATTTCTGGTGTAGTGGCTAAATTAATGCGGATATGGGTTTCATCCGCTTTAGTTGGCCAATATAAACTACCGTAATTAACCCCTAAACGTGCCTTTTCTTGCACTACATGTTTTAAATTATCTGCTGAAACATAAGCACCCAAATCAAGCCAAGCTAAATAGGTTCCTTGTAAATCGGCAATGGTCACTTTTGGTAAAGCCTCATTTAATTTGTCTTTTAATAGTAGATAGTTATCCCAAATGACTTGATTCACCCCTTCTAACCAGTCAGCACCATAGGTATAAGCTGCTTCTGCCCCGATATAACCAGCAGGTTGTCCAACGGTTAAGTGGATACTATGTAGGTAAGTGTCTAATGTTTGGCGTAACGCATCATTTGGTACGACCATAAATGAATGGTTTAAGCCCGCTAAGTTAAATGTTTTAGATGGTGAAGCAAAAAGTACATACTGATCAAAGTCTGGGTCAATCGTCCCCACAGCAACATGTGTATGCCCAGGCATGATTAAGTCACGGTGGATTTCATCAGTAAATAGCAACACATTATATGTCTGACACAGTTCAACAACTCGAGCAACCTCATCTTTAGTCCAAACACGACCAGTTGGGTTCTGCGGTGAACAGAATAGGAAGACTTTAATATCGTCATCTTTAAAGGCTGCTTCCAGTGCATCAAAATCCATGGTATAGCCTACAACATCATCTCCTAAAAGATCTTGCATCACCAAAGTACGGTTAGCTTCTTCAATTACTGTACGGAAAGGATTATAAACTGGATTCTGAATTAAAATTTTGTCGTCTTCTTCAGTAAATGCTTGTAAGCCAAAGGCAATCCCGGTACAAACACCCGGTGCAAATCGATACCATTCTGCCTTCGTTTCATAGTTATAGTGAGCTTTTGTCCAATCTACAATAGCCGTGTAGTATGAATCTGGCACTGAATAGTAACCATAATATTGCTCGTCAACAAAAGCACGTAAAGCTGCTTGTATTTCTCTTGCGGGTGCAAAATCCATATCCGCAATCCATATAGGTAATAAATTATCCTCACCAAATTGTTGAGGCAAGTCATGCCACTTCATTGCTTTTGTGTTTGAACGATCTGGGCTATAGTCTTTTAAAATATCTACCATTTTTTGTGCCTCCTATAATTGTCTATCCTTGTCTTTCTTATGCTCATTTTATCATACTCCTCAAATGTTTGATAAAAGGGACAACCGTTTGCTCTTAATCGCTTTAACCTATCAATAAATAACTTATAATGGCTGTTGCTTGTTGGAAGGGATTTTTCTTGTTAGAATGTAAGCGTGTACAGACAACTTGAAGTAACTTATATTTGGAGGCTTTCATCTATGACAAATCTACTTATATTAGTGTCCCATAGTCAAACTATCACAGAAGGTCTGAAAGAATTGCTAGAAACCATGGTGCCTGATGACAACGATGCCTTTTCAGTCATTGCTGCAGGTGGTACCGATGATGGTGAAATAGGTACATCCGTTAGCAAAATAACGGAAGCCATTTTTGCCAATTCAGATAAAGAAATCTTCATCTTTACGGATATGGGGTCAGCCGTCTTATCTGCTGAAACCGCCCTAGACTTCGTCGAAGATGATCTAAAAGCCCATATCCACTTAGTTGAAGGTCCACTTGTAGAAGGTGCTTACGTGGGTGCTGTTCAATCGACCATCAACCGGACACCAGACCAGATTTTAGAAGCCATTAAGGAACAAAGCTAAGTATCCTAACGCATGCTTACCTTATTTAAAGTCGTTGATTGTAGCCATGTTATCCATGCCCTAAGGAGGTTTTTTTCATGAAAAAAATTATCAACCAACCCGGTGATGTTGTCAGCCAAATGGTCAAAGGTTTAGCCAGTGCCCATGCGGATATTCTTGCTCAAGTGCCAGATACTCAAGTCCTATACCGTACAGTAGAAACGCCTGATATTGTGGGAATTGTTTCTGGTGGTGGATCTGGACACGAACCAAGTCACGCAGGATTCGTCGGTAAAGGGATGCTATCAGCTGCCGTTTCTGGGGAAGTCTTTACCTCTCCAACACCTGACCAAATTTTAGAAGGGATTAAAGCTGCTGATAATGGGGCTGGTGTCTTCTTAGTCATCAAAAACTATACCGGAGATGTGATGAACTTTGAGATCGCTCAAGAATTTGCGGAAGCTGAAGGTATTGAAACCGCCGCAATCATCGTGGATGACGATATCGCTATGGAAGATTCTACTTATACTGCCGGTCGGCGCGGGATTGCCGGTACAGTCTTCATGCATAAAATCATCGGCTACTACGCAGACCAAGGTAAATCTTTAAGTGACTTAAAAGCTATCGCGGAAAAGGTTAACGACAATCTTAAATCTATCGGTCTTGCTTTGACAGCTGCAACCGTTCCAGAAGTTGGTAAACCTGGTTTTGATATTGCAGATGATGAATTTGAATATGGTATTGGAATCCACGGGGAACCTGGTTACCGTCGTGAGAAAATCAAGCCTGCAAAAGAAATGGCTGCGGAATTAATTGGTAGGCTAAAAGAAGAATTCAACTGGACAACTGGAGATCGTTTTGCCGTATTGGTCAATGGGATGGGCGGTACACCGTTAATGGAGCTTTACCTATTCTGGAATGATATTCAAGGACAATTGGCAGATGAAGGTCTAGAAGTTGATTTTGTGAAGGTAGGAGACCTGATGACTTCACTAGAAATGCAAGGGGCATCACTAACCTTGCTAAAAGTTGAAGACGCTGACTGGGTACAAGCCCTACAAGCGCCAGTAAATACTGCAGCTTGGGGATAGTTTAGTTAAGAGAGGATGTCATGTATGGATGTAAAAGAAACAATAACTTGGTTAGACCAATGGTTTGACCGTTTAATAGAAGAAAAAGCTTATTTATCTGATTTAGATCAAAAAATTGGTGACGGAGACCACGGCAACAATATGGCGCGCGGTGCAGTCGCTACTAAGGAAGCCTTAGAAAGCAAACAACCAGCAGATGTATCAGCGCTGTTTATGACTGTTGCGCAAACCCTCATGAGTAAGATTGGTGGTGCATCCGGTCCTTTATATGGTTCTGCCTTCCTAGCCATGGCAACAACGGCTAAAAACTCAGAAAATCTTGCGGATATTTTCGCTGCTGGTTTAGATAAAATTCAACAAAGAGGTAAAGCAGAACCTGGTGAAAAAACGATGGTTGATATGTGGCATCCAGCAGTTGAAGCCCTTAAAGCCAACAATTTAAACCAAGAGCTCTTAGATGAGGCTAGTGCTAAAACGACTGAACTTAAAGCGACGAAAGGTCGTGCTTCCTACTACGGGGAACGATCTATTGGTGAACCTGATCCAGGAGCTGAATCAAGTAAATACTTATTTGAAGCCTTAATCAAGGCACAAGCATAAAATAAAATGAAGCCCCCTTTTCTTGTCAAAAAGGGGGCTTCATTTTATTTGTCTTATTCTCAGAGAGGCGTTCTTCACCGAACAAAGGTCACTCAAATCTGCTGTTGAAAAGAATTATTTTTGATGTTTTGCTATGTCTATATAAACATACTCTCACGCTGTTATTTTAGGCATCACACGGGGGAGAAAGGAAATTACTATTTAGGCATATTGTTTGTCCTAATCTTACTATTCTCATATCAACAGACTCCTCTTTCATAAGAAACATCCTAGTAGTCTTCTCTAACATATGAATGCTATCCTCTTCCCAGTTAATTGAATTATCAGACTGTTGCGGTTCATGTTAAATATCAATAAACTATACATGGATACTTTTTATTTTGAATTAATTGGCTTGTAATTTCTTATAAGCACGGCGTAACATCCGTGCGTTCACTGCACAGACAACGGTAGACAAGGACATAATAATAGCTGACAATGCTGGTCCAAGGACAATACCTAATCCAGCTAAAACACCAGCCGCTAGTGGAATAGCCACCACATTATAACCCGCACCCCACATGAGGTTTTGATTGATCTTTTGTTTGGTTGCTTTCGATAGGTTAAGAATATTTAAGACATCATGGATATTTGAATCAACCAAGATGATATCTCCTGTTTCTCTCGCAACATCTGTCCCTGCACCAATAGCAATTCCTAAATCAGCTTGCGCGAGAGCTGGCGCATCGTTGACCCCATCACCAACCATGGCAACACGTCCACCGTCAGCTTGTAGTGATTTGATTTTGTCGGCTTTTTCATCAGATAAAACTTCTGCGAAGACACCATCTAAATGAAGCGCTTGACCTACTGAATCTGCCACTTGTTGGTTATCACCCGTTAACATCAGCACTTGGATCCCTTTATTTTGCAGTTCAGCTACCACTGCTTTAGCTTCTTCACGAACGATATCGGATACTGCAATAGCACCCACTAACACCTGATTGTAGATAACAAAGACAACAGTTCGCCCTTTAGA
>JAEZWY010000204.1 GCA_023442905.1 Bacillota bacterium
TCATTAGAACACGAAGCAAAAGTCTCAAAAATCTCAGAAGAACAACTCTACTACCTCATGAGCCGCGGCCTATCCGAAAGTGAAGCCACCGAAATGATCGTCATGGGCTTCGTCGAAGCATTCACCAAAGATCTACCAATGGAATACGCCGTCGAGCTAAACCGATTGATAAGTTATGAGATGGAAGGCAGTGTTGGGTAAACCTGTTATAGGAGCTAGAAACCTTGATATATAAGGGTTCTAGCTTTTTTGTTTTGCCTGTATACTAGAAATGACCAGATTTTGACCAGCTCTTTTACTGATGAGCCATCATATCAGCAAAGTCTTGACCTGTTTTCTTAGGTGCATTATTTGTAATATGTGCATAGATGTCTAATGTCACTTTACTATTTTCATGCCCTAATCGTTGTTGAACTACCTTGACAGATTCTCCTGCTTCTAATAATAAACTAGCATGTGTATGTCTAAACCCATGAGGTGTAATACGAGGCAAGTTATATTTTTTCAAAATATATCTTAACCAATCATTAACAGTGTTTGGAATGTATAGAGTGTTTTTAACTGTTGTAAAAACATGTTGCTCTTTAGAGCTAGTATTGTATCCAAGTTTTAAATACTCTTCTTTTTGCTGTAATTTCCAGTTGTTGAGGATAGAAAGAGTCTCAGTATCTAAAGAGATAACTCGTCTAGAAGCTCTTGTTTTCGGAGATTGAATTATAACTTTACCAAATTCATCTACAGCAAGAGTTTTATTGACATGTAGTTCTTTATTAAACGTGTCTATGTCTTTCCACTGTAAAGCGAGTACTTCACTCTTTCTCATACCTGTGTATGCCAATAATCTGAAGAAGGCGTATTGTTTCATGTTACCAAAATCTTTAAAAGCATCCAGTAAATTATTAAGCTCCTCTTTTGAGTAAAATTTACGATTTTTCTCATACTCTTTTTTTCGTGGAAGAAGTGTTTTTTCCATAGGATTATTGTCAATATATTGCATTGCAACCCCGTAGCGTAAAATTTGTGCAGTCTGTTTTCTCATATAATCGTAACTTTCATATTTACTGTGCCATTCATCTACCACTTTTTGACAATATGGGACAGAGATATTCGATAGTTTAAGCTTACCAAATGCTGGAAGTATTTGATTATTTGCGTATCTTACTGAGATTGCGATTGTTGAAGCTTTAACACTGGTACGCTGATGAGTTATCCATTCATTATACAGGTCTTCAAATGTCATATCAGGTGCTTTCTTTTTAACACCGTATAATATTTGATGTCTGTACTCGTCATAATCTTTTTGAGCTTCTTGTTTGCTACTAAAACCTCTTCTCGTAGTATTTATTTTTTCACCAGTTCGTGGATCGGTGGCAATGTGTCCTTTATACATCCACGCCACTTGACCGTTTTTCTTTTTGTACTTTGATATTTTTGCCATTAAATCATCTCCTCTTAGTTTACAAGGAGTACTTACCACTAGATGGTATCACCTCCCTTCATTTTTTTCTTAGTGTATTTTTTCCCAATTGATGAAATCGTTTGTTCTAGCTTGTTTATATTATCAGTAATTTCTCTCACAGCTTCTTCGGGATAAGACATGTCTTTCAATTGAATAGGTAGCCATTCATCTACCATTCTTTCTAGTAGTTCTTCTATACTGCTAGTGAGGAAAAGAATGTTATTGTCAAATTCTTCTACAATAGCATTGATGAATAATTCTTCTATTTTTAAGATATTGAAAAGACTAATTTTTTCATTTTTAACTTTATTACAAGTCTTGTTAGCAATAAATTCTTGCATCTCTGGTTCTAATTTGGAATATCTATCCAGCCATGTATCTAAATTAGAGTGTACTGGTGGGAACTGTTGACGAAGATGCTGGAACAGGTTTTTATCTGGAAATGTTATACCATCTAGTACAATGCTATCTCTATAAAGAATAATTCCCAAAATATATTCTTCTACATTGCCACAAACTAACTCCTCTATACTCATATTTCCCAAATCAGCAATTCGGGATAATCGCTCTGGTATTGGTAAATAGGTTCCCTTCTCCCATTCGTAGATAGTTTTTTTGTCAATTAATTGACCGTTGTTAATCATAAGACCAAATGCTGGTTGTGTTAATTTTTTACTCTTTCTTATAGCTTTTATTTTTGTTCCGAGTATCTTTTTTCGTTCTAAATAATTTATTGGTGGACGTTTTATCATATTGACCACACCTCCTAAAATTAGTATACCTCAAAAAAGGGGTGTTGTAAATAAATTTTACAAATCTGTTGACACCCCTTTTTTATCGAGGTATTATGTGTATGTCGATGAACTGGTAATCATTTTTTGTTTGATTAATCGGTTAATAACAAAATACTTTTATTTTGAGCAAAAAATACGAAGATAATTCTTAGAAAATTTGTTCAAGCAATCACGAAAGGAGGGGGAAATATGTCTCTACAAATCATTGATAGCATTGTTTCTATACAAGTTGAACAACAAGTGAAAGAGATAATTACAGTGCTAAAGCCTATGCTAGAAGACATTATTTCTGGAGTCACTCTAGAGTATATGGACTATCAGCAGGCAAGTGAATATCTAGGTGTATCAGTAGGAACGATTAGAAAATATGTTTCTCAATACGGGTTACCTGTTATAAAAATTGATACGGTCATTAGATTTAAAAAATCTGATATTGATAGTTTCATGGAACGGTATAAAGGTTGAGTAAACAAATAAGACTAAAACATATAGTAATAAAGAGTTTGTTTTTATTATCTGTATGTTTTAGTCTTTAACAGAATTTTATAAGGAGGAAACACAAATGGAAACATCAATGATTAATATTCCAATTTATGTAGATCAAGAAAAATTATTAGAGAAGCCAGTTACAAAAAAAGAAAAAACTGATGTAAGAGATAGGTGTTTAGATAACTATAGAGAAGTTACAAGAGATGAGTTTGTAGAGATACTAAATTCATCACAATCATTTATTCCAAGCAAGACAAAGAATAAAGGCAATGACAAGGAGAGTTTTGTGGAAACCAGAGTAATTATTCTGGATGTCGATAACACTGTTAAAGATGAGAAGGGGAAGGTAGTAGATTTGAGTAAAGATGATAGTAGATACTTAAGCGTAGAAAAGGTTTTATCTATCAATTTAGTTCATAATTCTGCGTTTGCGATACAAAAAAGTATTCGGTACTCTGAAAATCTAGAAAAATACAAGATTGTCTTTCTATTAAAAGAAGCAATTACTGACTATGGTAAAATGGTTGCTGTTTACGAATACTTGAAAAAGAACATCCCCGGGTGTGATGACAATGTAAATGCTTCGAATAGAATGTTTTTTGGAGGATATAAGTCAGATGCAGTGATAATAATTAATGAAGACAACATGTTAGATATTACTGAGCTTCCGATTGATTTTACCATGACATGTTCTAAAAATTGTCAAAGTGATTCAGGGAGAGAGTATGAACTAGTCAATGAAACCGATTTTGTTAAGTTGATAAAAAATGACGACAAAGAAGAAATGAAACAGTGGTTTAAAGACTGCCTGTTTGATTCCTCCGACATGTCTTTTAATGAGATTTATGAAAGATTGTTAACCATTGATATGAATAAATTACTTAAGTCAAGTAAAAACTTAAGATGTCTGTTTCACAACGATCATAATCCCTCTGCTAGTATTTTTACCAGTAAAACTGGGCATTCCATTTTTTATTGTCATTCCAGTAATTGTGATATCAGTGAAAATTTTATTGGAGTTGTGATGCTAATTTTAAAGAAAGACAGTCGGGTAGAAACATTTAATTGGCTATTAGAGAACCTAGACTTGTATCCTACACATTTTCGAAAATTGAAAGAGGAATCAAAAGTACTTTTTGACACTCTTGAATCAATGAAAGACAAACTTTTCAGGACAATAAGGAATTATCTAGAGGAAATGCGACGTGTCTATGATGTCTTGCTTTCTGATGTTAATTTTTTTGATGATAGTAAGGAAAGTGTGACTTGTATTTTGTCGGGGGAACAATTAGCTAAAAAAATGAGTTCTTACTATGGTAAAACTTATGACATAGATAAATGTAATAAGTTACTATCACTTATGACTTTTATAGGATTGATAAAAAAATTAGATGATGAAGATGTTCCTTTGAAGATGCTCGAATACCTAAATAGGTTAAAGGAAGAGAAAGCGTTAGGAAACTTTAATCATAAGAGAAGCAATGTCTATCGATTAGACGTTTTTAATGCAACTTCTGTGATTCAAAAATTGAATGAAGATATCCTTCCACTTCTGGAAAAAATTCATTTTACATATCAATATTTTTCTTATGAATGGGTTAAGATATGTTTTAACGAAAAAGAGGCTAAAAGAGTATTTCCTCAAAATTCCCGATCAGAACTCAGCAAGGAAAAACAATTGATTTTAGATGAAGCACATGAAGTTTTACAGGGCTTATCGTGGCAAGGGACATATCTAATGACAGAGAAAGAACTTATTAACACTGTTTGTGAACGCCTACGTAATGTTGGGGATAACAGCGTGAAAAATGCTTTAATAAAAAACAGAGGCTACTTTGTTAAACAAGGATTCACTCTTGAACGAGCTTCTAAGGATATTAAGAAACTATACAATGTGAAAGCAAGTAGTAGTTTTTTAATATATTTAGCGAAAGGGGCAGGGATAGATGAAACAATAAAAGAATTGATATTATCAGGAGCTGGGATAGTTCCTCTGTATCAATTTACAAGTGTAACAAGAGATGATGGACGGAGAGTAAGGAAGAGAAAAGACCCAATTGTATTAAACTAGACAGGTTATCCATAGCTCTTAATCTTATTTCATCTCAATACACCCACCGTTAAAGTTCGGTGGGTTATTTATTTTTCAATCTTTCAATAGCTGATTGCGTTCATTTTCTTGCCTTTTTAATAGCTTCATATAGTCAATTGTTCGAACTGCATCTTCAGTGCTAAGAGAACGATAGAGAGCCAAAAACTCTTCCTCATAATCTACGACAACATTGTCTAGAAAATGGCTTACAGGGGTTCCTAGTGCTCTAGAAAGAGCTGTTAAGCTATCGAGGTTAGGCTCTGTTACAGAATTTTCCCATCTTGCTACTGCCTGTTGTGTAGAGAAGATTTTTTCAGCTAATTCTTTTTGTGTCCACCCGAGAGCTTTTCGCTTTTCTCTAATGACCTTTGCATATTGTTTCTGTTTCATTAATACACCCCCATCTCAGTATAGTACAACAAGTTGTTGTATTTGTAATGGTATTTGAAGTTTTTTATATTTTATGAGTTGAAATACATCATATTGTTGTATATAATAAAACAGGAGGGGAGAATCATGAAAAAAGTAAGTAATCTCAGCCGATACAGAAAAGAAAAAGGACTTTCTCAAACGGAGTTAGCAAAAAAAATGAATGTTACACAGCAATGTGTAAGTTCGTGGCAAACAGGGAGAACGATTCCTAAACCCTATCAAATGAAGATGCTTTCTGAGATATTAAGTGTACCAATGAATGAGCTGTTTTCTGATGTATTTAATAAAGTAAACAGTTAACTAATAAGCAATTGAATGATTTTAGGAGGAGAAGACATGTATTGTAGAAAATGTGGCAAAGAAATAACAGATGAAAGTAAGTATTGCCAGTTTTGTGGAGCACTACAAGAAACAGATGAGACAACCGGAACAGACACAGTAAAGAAAAGTACTGAGCAGACAATTAATGAAATGAAGGAACAAATCGTACATGGACAAGAGACAGGGAAGCTGTATTTGATTATTGGTTGGATTTCTATGGTAGTATCGTTAGCATTTATTCCTGTTGTATTTGGTGCTGTTGCTGTTATTATGGGCTACTTATATCGAGAAAAAGATGAGAAAATGGGTACGATTTTGATGATAGCAGGGGTAGCTGGAGCAATCTTTGGTGTACTTTTAGGGATGTCAATGTACTGATAAGAGGGATAAGAGCAAATTATTTTGGAGATAGGAGATAAAAAGTTGAATAAAGTAAATATGAACAAGAAGTTTGTCATTATAGGTATTGTTGTCTTGGCTATTATAGGTATTATTTTTTCAAAAATGACAGGTACATCTGGATTAGAGAAGTCATCAAAACCATTGGTAACACAGATTTTACAAGAACAGTACAACTTAAATCGATCATGTGATGATGTGACGATTACTCATGAAAATGGAGATAACACATACCGGGCTAAAGCTATATTAGACAATGGAAGTGCTATCAACATAAATATTGAGTACTATCCAAAGAAAGACCGTATATATGTGGAGATACCATATGCTGAGGTGTTAATGTTAAATTGATTTAAATGTATTATGCATACCGTCCAAACAGGAACTCCCAAAGGTGTAAATTCACTAGGGAGTTTTTATAGTTTCCTATAAATTAAATACTAATACAGGTGACAAAAAAATATTACAATGATTGTCGGGAATTTTTATGTTATTCACTGTTATAACAATATAAAAGAAATGAAAAAGAAAAAATTATTATGGATATGTTTGGTATTTTTATTGATAATTGGTGGAATTGAAATACTTACTACATGTAGATTAGAAATAAATCAGTTTAAACATTTGCTAGTTAATTTTTAAGAATACTAGCCCAAATCATTCTATCGATACCTTTATATCTCGGAATGATTGAAATTGGCTATTGCTTACTGATTTTTACCAAAAAAACAAGTATCACTATTGTTGCCTATATTGTTGGAATGCTGTTTATTCCATCCTTTACTCACCAAATTCATCAATTTTTCCCAAGAGCAGAATTGTTGAAGTTGTGTGATCCGTTATATGCATTTTTGATGCTTTCACGATTTTGGGAATTTCCCGCTGGTTATGTAGGAATGGTTTTACTGGTATAGTTAATATTAGATATACTTATTTTAGCAGTAAGTATACGCAGATATACCCTAGTTGATGTGATCTAACTGTTATATTACCCTATACGGTCAAACGAAAAGATAAAAAATTAAATTCCCTGTTGATTGCGCTATCATAATGTGCTATTATTGGATTACAGCAAAATAACGTTATTGGCATGTTACTGATTATGCAGGCAAGACCAAGACAAACTAACACTTCAATGTTGATTGGGGCGTGGTTTGACTTGGTCTTTTTTACTGCTTTAAGGAGAGAGAATAATGGATTACAGAGAAGTAGGAAGAAATGTATTGCAACAGGTTGGGGGAAAAGAAAATGTGGTCAGCTTAACCCATTGTGCCACCAGACTGCGTTTTGAACTCAAAGATAAAAGGAAAGCCGATACGAAAGCCTTAGAAAAAACACTTGGTGTAATTAGTGTGGTGGATAGCGGTGGACAATACCAAGTGGTGATTGGCAATGAAGTCCAAACAGCCTTCAAGGAAATTCAAAAGGAAGTGGGAACTTCAATTAAAAAGGGCCCCTCTTCAGACAATCAAGAAAGTATTATTTCAAGATTGATTAGTGTCATTTCTACCACCTTTACACCGATGATTCCAGCTATAACAGGTGCCGGGATGGTAAAAGCCATTTTGGCCGTCTTGACTTTGACTGGTGTACTATCAGACAGTAGTCAAACTTACATCATTTTGAATACTATTGCTGATGCAGCCTTTTATTTTATGCCAGTACTATTAGCCTATGGGGCAGCCATAAAGTTTGATGTCAACCCAATTTTGGCGATTACTGTTGCTGGCATTTTGCTTCATCCAAATATTTCACAGCTTTTTTCTACTGGCGATGCCGTTTCTTTTCTAGGAATTCCGGTATTAGCTGCAGATTATGCGGGATCAGTTTTACCGATTATCTTTACTGTTTGGATCATGTCCTATGTAGAGCCCTTTGCGGATCGAATTTCGCCTTCGTTTATTAAATTCTTTACTAAGCCGATGCTGGTATTTTTAATTATGGGGCCTTTAGCGTTGGTTGTCATTGGACCGTTTGGAACGTTGCTGAACGATCTTATAGCAATGGGGGCTGAATGGATTAACGGCAAAGCAGCTTGGTTAATTCCATTTTTGATGGGTGGTTTGCAGCCATTTTTGGTGGTTACGGGTACAGCTTGGGCAATGACGCCAATCGCTACTATGCAATTGAGCAGTACGGGTTCTGAAATGATCAATGGGCCAGGAATGCTGGCTTCTAATATTGCTCAATCAGGTGCTACCTTTGCTGTAGCCGCGAAAACTAAAAACAAAGAGTTGAAGCAGCTAGCTGTGTCCACTGGGATCACTGCTTTAATGGGAATTACTGAGCCTTCACTCTATGGAGTAACCTTGAAGCTGAAAAAACCATTAGTTGCTTCCATGATTGGTGGTGCAATTGCTGGTTTGTATGCTGGCTTGAGCGGTTTAGTCAGATATGCCTTTGTTTCCCCTGGCTTAGCAGCCTTACCAGCCTTTATTGGAGAAAATCCAATGAATATTGTTCACGCAATTATTACGTGTGTAATCGCCTTTGTTGCAACCTTTATCATTGCTTATCTAATTGGATTTGACGATACTTCTGATGAATCAGAGCAAACGGCAATAGCCGAAGCAGTCATTGTTGAAAATCCGGTAAAAGGAACCGTGTGTCCTATTTCTGAAGTGAACGATGCTGTCTTTTCTAAGGGACTATTGGGAAAGGGCGTAGCCATTCATCCAGAAGAAAACAGCATTTATTCACCTGTTGAGGGAGAAGTCATTACTATTTTAGAATCTAAACATGCGATTGGTCTACGTTCTAAAGAAGGTATTGAATTATTGATCCATGTGGGGATCGACACCGTGAATTTAAAAGGGGAACCCTTTGAAGTATTTGTAAAAGCAGGAGATCAGGTGTCAGCAGGACAATTATTAATCAACGCCGATTTCGCTGCCATTAGAAACGCTGGCTACGATGATACAGTGATTGTGGTAGTGACCAACAGTGAAAATTACGCAGGAATTAGTGAAGCAAGCGGAAGCTTAAAGGAACACGAACCATTGATGCAAATTAGTTAAGGAGAGGATTTTTGTGCAATACAAACAGCTTTCAGCATTTCCAGAGAAGTTTTTATGGGGTGCCTCCATTAGTGCCTACCAGGCAGAGGGTGCCTATCAGGAGGATGGGAAACAACCGTCTATTATTGACAAGTATCAGCATACAGAAGGGGTAGCTAATTTTGAAGTTGCCTCGGATTTTTACCATCACTATAAAGAAGATATACAGCTGTTTAAAGAATTAGGCTTAAAAGCTTTTCGCTTTTCCATCGCTTGGACGCGAATTATGGATATTGAAAATAATAAAACCAATCAAAAGGGAATTTCTTTTTATCATCAAGTAATTGATGAATGCCTGAATCAGGGAATCGAACCGATTGTCACCATGTACCATTTCGATTTACCTTATTTTCTAGAGGAGCAGGGCGGTTGGTTAAATCGAGCAACTATCGATTATTTTGTGGACTATGTACAGGTATTGCTTACTGAGTATGGTGACAAGGTGAACTATTGGCTGACAATTAATGAGCAAAACACGATGATCCTTCATCCTGGAGCGATTGGTTTGCCACCAAGTGGAGAGCTGCCTTCAAAAAAAGAACTCTTTCAAATTAATCACCATGTTTTATTAGCTCAAGCTAGAGTAATTCACTTGTATCATCAGTTGAATCTTAAAGGAAAAATCGGTCCAGCAATCAATTTAACGGCTATGTATCAAGCTACCTCCAGTCCAGAAGATGCAATTGCAGCCCATAATTGGGAAACATTGAGAGGCTGGTCTTTCTTAGATGTAGCAGTTCGGGGAAAATACAATTATTTGTTTGAAAACTATTTGAATGATCGTGGATTATATCCTAAAATTGAGGCAGAGGATCAGGCAATTTTATCCTCCGGTAAACCCGATTTTATTGCGATTAATTATTATTCAACTGCCACCATCGCTGCCAGCAAAAATGACGGATCAGATGTTTCCGCTAGAGCGGGGGATCAACAGATCATGTTGGGAGAAGAAGGTGTCTACCGGGCAGCTGAAAATCCTTATGTAGATAAAACGCCATATGGCTGGGTAGTTGACCCTACTGGACTACGATTAACATTGAGGAAATTGTACGATCGCTATGATTTACCTATTTTAATTACTGAAAATGGCTATGGGGCACCCGACATAGTTGAGGAAGATAGACGAATTAATGACCAGGATCGAATTGATTATCTAGCCAAACATATTCTGGCTATTCAAGCAGCTTTAACAGATGGTGTAGATGTTTTTGGTTATTTACCTTGGTCAGCGATTGATGTTGTTAGTACCCATCAAGGCTTCAATAAGCGTTATGGTTTTATATATGTTGACCGAACCGATGAGAATCTTAAAGAATTAAAACGAATAAAAAAAGAAAGCTTCTTTTGGTATCAAAAAGTAATCGCAAGAAATGGCTTAGCTTAGAGAGAACGGTGAATCTAATGAGAGTAATTAAAACGTTAAACAACAGTTTAATTCTTTGCTTAGATAAGCAAGGCAAAGAAGTAATTTTGATGGGGAAAGGGATTGGATTTCAACTAAAGAAAGGCGATTTGGTTCCGGCTGACAAAATCCAAAAAGTATTTAAATTAGATTCACTTTCTGATGCTCTAAAAAAGGATTACATTAAACTGTTTGAGGCTGCTCCGGATGATCTAATTATTTGCGTCAAGCGAATTATCGATTATGCCAACGCCAAGTTTGACTTTAAGCTGAATAAAAGTCTATTTTTTACCTTGGTTGATCACTTGAAGCATGCCATTGAACGCAGTCAAAAAGGCATTGTTTTTCAAAATCGCCTGCTGATTGAAATTCAAAAGTATTACCCAAAAGAATTTGAGATCGGCTGCTATGCTATCCAATTGATCAACAAAAAAATGAATGTTCAGTTGCCAGAAGAGGAGGCTGGAAACATTGCGTTTCACATTGTAAATGCCCAAAGTGAACAAGCAAATATGGAAGAAACCATGCTCTCGGTAAGAGCACTAAAGGATATCTTGGCTATGCTAGGATATCTGTTTCCCGAAAAAAAGGTTGATAAAGATTCGATGCTTTACTTAAGATTTGTGACGCATTTACAGTTTTTTATTGCCCGAATGATTAAGAAGGAAGAGTTGCCGGAGAAGGATGATTTTTTGCTGGCTTCAGTGAAGCAGCGTTTTCCGAAAGAGTATCGGGCGGCCTTGAAAATCAAGGAGTACGTTCAAGAAGAGATGGGTGCCTCAGCAAATCAGGACGAACTGCTTTATCTAACACTGCATATTTCAAGGGTGTACTGAATGAAGAAAATATCGGCTGCACAATATATAAAGACTTGTTGGTTGTGCTAAGGCTCCTGATTCCTTGGAAAATTCTTCTAACAGTGCGGAGGTGAATGTTTCGACCTCTACCAGTGAAGTGGTAAAGTGTTCACAAGAAACTACTAGCTTGCCAGAAGAGCTACTTGGAGATTGGCAGATTAATAATAAGGATGCTGGTATAGAGATATCAGACAGTAAAGCTGTATTCCGTATAGGAAGGTCTCAAGTAGAGTCAAAGGATTATTATGTAGATGTAAACAACAAAATGCTTTTACATGTCTATTTTTCTTTTGAGTATGATAGTGTGAAATACATTGAAGTCTCTATTGAAAGAACTGGTTATAGTGAATTTATTAGTAAAAGCGTGGGAATTTTAACTATGCACACTAAAGATGGACAATATATAAGTTTGGGTGTGAAGAGAGTTTCCGGTGAGAATAATGAGACAGAAGCAGTTACGGAGCAGACGATGGATGAAAGAATCGATTCATCTAAGAGTAATGAGACAGAAGTAGATACTGGGAAGACGATAGATGAAAGAATTGATTCATTCATCGAAACATACACAGCTATACCACCTACTTGGAAGCTTGTAAATGAAGATAAAGGAATCACGATAAATACTGATACAGAGATTTCTACAGATGCTCAATCTTTATCAGATTTATTAGCTAATCTAACAGGTATCAGTAATGCAGTGACAGAGCAAGTTGGTAAAGACATTCCACTTCGGTTACTTGAAAATGGGAAAAAAGATTATTCTGTGGTATTTAAGAACGGACAGGTAACTGATTACAACGAAGTATTTAAAAAAGTTATTGAATAATGATTCTTCCATCTTTTTCATTTATTTACCCTACCCCGTTGTTATATGACCGTACTTATACATCTCCAGTAGCTTAGGATAAGCTACTGGGGGTATTTTTTTTCGGATTTGGAGCCCGACTATATTTATTTGTATCTGAAATGAAACGGAGATAGTTTCATTAAACGTTGATATATAAGTGTTTTAGACTGTTTCAGGTAGTGATTTTAGTGAAAAAATTTTTAAGAAATTTGTATATTTTATACTACTAGACAGTACTGTTTTTTTATGAAAAAATCATATGTAATTGTTTCATATGTATCTGAAATGGTTCTAAAGATAACTATGTAGAAATATAAAAAATAAGTTAACGATCAGTCTAAGTTATATCAAACAACGTTAGACTCCTTTCGCGTAGTTTATTAGCAAGAATAAGTTTCTTTCTTTTTTTTTTGCTTTTTATAAAAGGGGGTATGCTAAAATAAGAGGGTATATAGCAACTTTAAATAAGAGATAGGAGTGTATCTTTTTGGGTGCAGAATTAAATCAAAAATTATTTAGTGCGGCAGATAATCTCCGTAGTAAAATGGATGCGTCAGAATATAAAAATTATTTATTGGGACTGATTTTCTATAAATATTTATCCGATCGATTGTTGGAACAAGTGGTTCTTTTAGCAGATGAATCCTTAGAGGAATATGACACAGTAAGCAAACAAACAATGTTGTATCGTGAATTACTTTCAGATGAAGAATCAAAAGAAGATCTGATTGCCACAATCGTTGATATTTTGGGATATGCAATTGCACCAGAGTATCTTTTCAACGTCTTAGCGGATCAAGCAAAACAAGCAACGTTCCAATTGAACGATCTAAACAAAGCCTTTGTGCAATTGGCATCTACCTACAATCAATTTAATGGGTTATTTGATGATGTGGATCTCCAATCAAAAAAACTAGGAACAGATGAGCAACAACGAAATGTGACGATTACCGAAGTCATCAAGAAATTGAATGATGTAGATGTTTTAGAACACGATGGGGACGTGATCGGGGATGCGTATGAGTTTCTGATCAGTCAATTTGCTTCAGAAGCAGGGAAGAAAGCCGGAGAATTTTACACACCTCATATGGTTTCTGATATGATGGCGCAAATCGTAACGCTCGATCAAAAGGAACGACGATTCTTTAGTGTTTTTGATCCAACGATGGGTTCAGGTTCATTGATGTTAAACGTACGTAACTACTTAACACACCCAGATAACGTTAAATATCATGGGCAAGAACTAAATACAACGACATACAATCTAGCAAAAATGAACTTGATTTTACATGGTGTCGACGCCGAAGAAATGAATCTCCGCAATGGGGATACGTTGAATAAGGACTGGCCAACAGATGAACCTTACACATTTGATGCAGTAGTAATGAACCCACCTTATTCGGCTAATTGGTCAGCAGATACGACTTTCTTAGATGATTCTCGGTTTAATCGTTATGGGAAATTAGCGCCAAAATCCAAAGCAGATTTTGCGTTTCTTCTTCATGGGTTCTATCATTTGAAGGAAACAGGTACCATGGCCATCGTCTTACCACACGGAGTTTTATTCCGTGGCGCTGCAGAAGGGGTCATCCGTCAAAAATTACTAGAAGATGGCAGTATTTATGCTGTGATCGGTATGCCTGCGAACTTGTTCTTTGGGACATCGATTCCAACGACGGTGATTGTGTTGAAGAAGAATCGTCAAACTCGAGATGTATTATTCATTGATGCTAGTCGTGAATTTGTTAAAGGGAAAAATCAAAATAAACTATCGGAAGAAAACATTCAAAAAATCCTCGAAACCTACGCTGAAAGAAAAGATGTCGAGAAATACGCTCATTTGGCAACCTTTGATGAAATCAAAGAAAATGACTATAACTTAAATATCCCACGCTATGTAGATACTTTCGAAGAAGAAGAACCAATTGATATGGTTCATGTCGGAAATGACATCAAGAAGATACGACAAGAACAGCAAGTGCTAGAAAAAGAACTTTTAGAAGCTATCTCTTCCCTGCAAACAACACCTGAAAATGAAGCGTGGTTACAAGGTGCGCTGGAGGTGTTCAAACATGAGCAATGATACACAACCAGAAATCCGTTTCCCAGGATTTACAGATGATTGGGAACAGAGGAAGTTGGGGGACTTCGTTGTAGATTATGTTGAAAAGACAAGTGTACAAAATCAATTTCCTATGCTAACTTCATCTCAACAAAAAGGGATAGTTTTGCAAGAAGACTATTTTGCAAATCGGCAAGTAACTACAGAAAATAATATTGGTTACTTTGTACTACCTAGAGGATATTTCACGTTCCGTAGTCGAAGTGATAATGATGTGTTTGTGTTTAACCGTAATGACATTATTGATAGAGGGATTATAAGCTATTTTTATCCTGTATTTACTTTAAAATCTGCTGATTCCGACTTCTTCTTAAGACGTATTAACAATGGAATCCAACGACAATTATCTATTCAAGCAGAGGGAACAGGTCAACATGTTCTGTCTCTAAAAAAGTTTAAAAATATAGTAGCAATGTTTCCTAGTGAGGAAGAACAACAAAAAATCGGCACCTTCTTCAAACAACTTGACGACACGATCGCTCTTCATCAGCGTAAGTTAGATTTGCTGAAGGAAACGAAAAAAGGATTCTTACAAAAAATGTTCCCTGAAAACGGAGCAAAAGTGCCAGAAATCCGGTTTCCTGGTTTTACGGAAGATTGGGAAGAGCGTAAGTTGGGAGAATTAGGTAAAACTCAATCGGGAATTGGATTTCCTGATGCCGAGCAAGGTGGTTCTGAAGGTACTCCATTTTTTAAAGTTTCCGACATGAATAACATTGGTAATGAGTATGAAATGAGAAATGCAAATCATTATGTATCTAATGAGCAAATTGAGCGTAAAAAATGGAAGCCAATAAAAGATGTGCCAGCGATTATATTTGCTAAAGTTGGCGCAGCAATAATGCTTAATAGAAAACGTTTGGTCACAAGCCCTTTCTTAATAGATAACAATACCATGGCTTATTTATTTAATAATACTTGGGATATCTATTTTGGTAAAATATTGTTTGAAACTATAAATTTGCCAAGATACTCCCAAGTAGGGGCATTGCCTTCTTATAACAGTTCTGATATTGAGAATATCAGTGTTAAGGTTCCTGTAAAGGATGAACAACAAAAAATCGGTACTTTCTTCAAACAGCTAGATGATACGATCGCTCTTCATCAACGTAAGTTAGATTTACTAAAAGAAACGAAAAAAAGCTTCTTACAAAAGATGTTTGTCTAGGAGGGAAGAAGAATGAAAATTAGTCACCGTGAGGAAGCAGAAGTCGAAGAACAGTTGATTCGTGTACTTGGAGAAGGGCATAATCAGTGGACGTATCGTCCGGATCTAAAATCAGAAGAAGACCTTTGGGTCAATTTACGCCAAAAAATTATCTCAAATAATCAAGCAGAACTGAATGATTTTCCTT
>JAEZWY010000225.1 GCA_023442905.1 Bacillota bacterium
TACAAGTTCCTGAACGTTATCTTTTAAAATAGCATCGATATCAGACGAGTACCCCATCAATTGACGGTGGTCTTTATATTCATCTACGTCTAACAACTTCCGCTTACCATCAGGAAAAATCTTGATATCTAAATCATAATCGATATACTTCAAGGCTTCATCATCCAATACGTAAGGGGATGCTAAATTACAATAATAAGATACGCCGTTCGGACGAATCATTGTAATAATATTGAACCAATAGTGTTTATGAAAATATAGTAGGGCGGGTTCTCTAGTCACCCATCGTCTACCGTCAAAATCAACAACCAAGGTATGATCATTGCAGGCAATGATACTTTGATCACTTGTTTTTAAAACCATAGAATCTCGCCAAGTGCGATGTAAAGAACCATCGTGCTTGTAGCTTTTGACTGTGATGAATTCACCTTCTTTAGGGTTTTTCATCACTAAACCTACTTTCTACACCTAGCTAGGTTGTAACATAAAATATTATAGCATAATGAAAAATGAAAAAGTAGGCTAATTGCCTACTAGAATATTCTTAAAAAAACCTAAAAGATTTCATTCAGTTTAGCTTCATTTTGTTATATGATAGAATAAACAATGGGAAAAGTTTGTATAAAGGAGCTCAAGCATGAATAGAAAATCAAATAGAAACCAAATGATTTTGACGGCAGTCTTTATTGTCATTTCATTGGTATTAGTGGGAGGTAGCTATTTTGTTTATCGCTCACGCCAACAAAATATGTTAGCGGACCAGGCAAGTACATTTTCATCAATGTCTGTAGACATGAATCAAACAGCACCAAGTACACCAGCAGAATATGATCCAGAAGAAATGGTGAAAGCTTTTGCAGACAATCGTGGTGAAACAACAGCATTACATTATTTATATTATCTACAAAGTGTTGAACAAGTACCGACTATCTCTATTGCTCGTACACAAGCAGATCAAGAGGCTTGGACAACGACTGTATCAGATTGTTTGAAGAAAATTGAATTTGAAGAAACAGCGGTTAATTCAATTGACTGGGCAGATATGACAAGTGCAGATGCCGTAGAACAGTATTCAGGTAGTTTAACTGAAGCGAATCCACAATTAGTGATTATTCCAACTTTTGTAGAGGAAGATTATGAAGCTGGTATCTCTGAAGAAGATCATTCAGCTAATATTGAAGAATTATTCAACACGATTCGTATGGATTTACCTTCAGCACTAATTGTATTTGCACAATATCCAGCATCTAGTCAAGAAATGGCTGAGGATGAAGACTTTGTGACATACAATGATAATACCTTAACTGCAATGCAAGATGCAGGCTACAATGTTTATGATATCAACACAGCTTATAGCGAAGCACGAGATAAATCAGAAAATCTAAACCTTGAAAATAGTTTTACAGACGAAGGGTTCTCAGAAGATGCTAGCCAATTAATGGCCAATACATTGATGGCGCAAATTGAAGATACACAAATCAATGCAACTGATGGATATGATGGGAAAAATGAAGATGTAAAAGCAATGCAAGCAGAACTTGATGCGCAAGCAGAATCTGAATCTATTGCAGCAGAAGAAGCGGCAGCAGCTGAAGCAGAGGCTGAATCTATTGCAGCAGAAGAACAAGCTTCAATTGACGCTGAAAATGCAGCTATTGCAGAATCAGAATCCATTGCAGCAGAAGAAGCGGCAGCAGCTGAAGCAGCATCAATTTCAGAATCTATTGCAGCAGAAGAAGCGGCGGCTAACGATTACTACTATTCTGAATCAGAATCTGAGTATGAATGGTCTGCGCCAGCAGAAGAATCATCTTCAAGTGAATCAGTTGATTCGCCATCAGAAAGCGTCATAGATGACGAATCATCAGAAGCGTCAACATTTTCTGAATAGTTTTTACGTATAAGTTTAACAAAACACCTTAAAAGGAACCGATATTCAACAAATTATCCAATATATGGATTATCTTGTAGTGAATAATAGGGAATTCACCTTTTAAGGTGTTTTTTGTAGTCTTTTAGACTAAAAATCGATAAAATAAAAGTGATAAACTTAATGTAGATGAATCATTTTTCGATTTGAAGAAAAGAGGCAATTATGGCAAAAGATATTGCAACTATCCAAGAGATTTTTGATTTAATTGAAACAGCTGATCCAGAATTAATTAGTCTGCGAATGCGCGAAACAATGGAGTCTGAGGATTTTGATAAGGCCTATTATTATGACGGATTTCTCGGTTGTGCATATTCAAAAACGAGCACACTCCTACGTATTTGGACGCCGACAGCTATTGATGTTGAATTGCTCTTATATGCATCAGACACATCGGATGAATATGAGGCAGTCCAGATGACGGAAGAACCTGATACGGGTACCTATGCAGTTCGTTTGGAAGGTGACTATAAGAATACGCCGTATATGTATCGTATCTTCTTCCCTAATTCAACTGTTGAGATTACACAAGATCCATATTCACAAGCTGTAACCGTCAATGGTGCTCGGTCTGTAATTGTTGATTTGGAAGAGGGTTATCCTGAAAACTGGGAAAATGACAAGCGCCCACCCTTTGCTAATGCAAGTGATGCCATTATTTATGAAGCTAGTGTCCGTGACTTAACCTCTAATATCAATTCAGGTGTAGTGAAAGAAAAACGCGGGAAATTTGCTGGTCTTAGTCAAAGAGGTACGAAAACGGCCAATAATTTTGCAACGGGTTTAGATTATATTGCTGACTTAGGAATTACCCATTTACAATTAATGCCAATGGCAGATTTTGTGACTGTGGATGAATTATCTGACCGCCCTGATAATTATAACTGGGGCTATGATCCTATGCATTACAATGTGCCGGAAGGTTCATATTCTATGTCACCTAGAGATCCTATTGCTAGGTTAAAAGAAATGCGCGAAATGGTGCAAGCCCTACATGAAAAAGGGATTCGTGTAGTAATGGACGTTGTCTATAATCATGTCTACGAACATGAACGTCATCCCCTGGGTTTAACTGTGCCATACTATTATTTCCGTTATAACAAGAACGGTGACTTATCAAATGGTTCTGGCGTTGGGAATGAGACAGATTCGACGCGGTTAATGTTTCGTCGTTACATGATTGAATCGATTACCTATTGGGCTGAGGAATTCCATATTGATGGTTTCCGCTTTGACTTGATGGGGCTACATGACATTGAAACGTTAAATCTTATTCGCGAAGCTTTGGATAAGATTGATCCCTCTATCTTGATGTATGGGGAAGGGTGGGATTTAGAAACCCTTTTGTCATCAGATAAAAAAGCTATCCTTCGAAACGCTTATAAGACTCCGCGCATTTCATACTTTAACGACCAACTGCGTGATGCATTGCGTGGGTCTGATTACGGAGATGCCACGGATCCTGGTTTTATTACCGGAAAATTTATGACTGAACAAGCTGTTCTTGCTTCCTACTTGGGTGGAGGAAATTTGTCAAAACGTGATGCGAATGTAACCCAAACCCAACAATTGATCCAATATATTGAAGTGCATGATAACTATACTTTACGAGATAAAATTGCTTTATCCCACGGGGAAGAACCAGTCAGACTGCGTAAAAGGCGACAACTATTAGGGAATTCGATTATCGCCTTGTCAGCCGGTATTCCGTTCTTCCATTCTGGTCAAGAATTCTTCCGGACCAAGCATGGGGTAAGAGATTCCTATAACTCAGGGGACGAAATCAACTGCATAGACTGGGATTTAATGGCTGCAAACTATGATTCAGTCAACTACTTTAAAGGTTTGTTGGCATTACGGAAGAAATACCCATTCTTTACAGAGAAAAACCAGCAAACATTTTTTGAAAATGTGACCGTGATTAAGTCAGACTACCAAATCATAGGTGTGCATTACCATGGTATAGGACATGAGTTAGTAGTGATTTTTAACGGCCAATTGAATGATGTCTCTGTATGGATTCCTGAAGGTAGCTGGCGTCCGATAGCCCGAGATAATCAAATGGTTGATGAGGATTTTGTCGACTTAGAAAAAGGTAATGCAAATGTTAAGGTGCCAATACTGTCGACATTAATTTTAGAACGGGTAGAGTAAAGCGAGTTCTGTGTAATTGAAATGCTTATTATTATTGAATAAAATTTGGATAATTAAACATATCAAAAAGGAGGTAAAGACGTTTTGTCTCGACCTCCCTTTTTGATAAGTATAGGCATTGTAAATATTGAGATGCACACGACTTAACTTTCAATACCTTCCAGTGAATCTGCCTGATAGTCATCTTCATCATGGTGAATTCTATAAGAACGAATTAAGGTATTTAATTTAATTAAAGATTCCTCGTAGGATACTAATTGACCTGTGATTAACATTAAGGCATTTGAACGTTCGAATTCCTCTGGGGTAGCTGTTTGTTTGATAGCAGCATACTCAAAGATAGAGTCCATTAAATCTTGACGATAAACTTGAGTGGGTTGGAAGAAATTCACTTCTAAAGGTGAAATCCGACCATCAAATTTCAAGAATATTTGTTCATGGGCTGAACATAAAGTCTCAATTCGTTCACGGATTTGCATTCGTAGCTCATCTGGTAATTGGAACATCACATTTGTATGGGTATGTAGAACAGATAACAGGGCTAAAGCTTCTTCTAATGAAACTATTAGCGCTCGGAAAACAACGAGTTTTCTTTTTAACATAGGTAGTTTTCGTTTAGACCAAACGTTCTCATCTTTTAACAATGCATATAGACTGTGCGCTTGTTTAATACGATTCTCAGCCCAAGATATATCTGAAGTAAGGGTAGAGTACTCACCATTTTTTCGAAGTATCGCCCTTAAGCGTACTAAGATTTCACTAGAGGTCTTATTTACCTCTTCATATAAGATGGCATCGTATTTTGGTGGCAAAACAAATACATTGACCAGTAGAGAAACAGTCACACCGAGTAAGGATTCAACGACACGCGCGATAGCAGAGGTAATGATCATATCTTGGTCACGTAACATAATTACTACAAGCGTGATTGTCGCTAATGTAATTACGTTAGCCATATTTAGGGCACGTAAAATACCGATAAATATCGTTACGGTTACCCCAATAATAATAGGGGAACTTCCGAAGAAATAGACCATGATTACAGCAACGATACCTCCAAGTATAGCCCCCATAACCCGGTTGAAGAAGGTATCGATAGACCCTCTAACTGTTTGTTGCAAACCGATGATGGCAGTAAAGGCTGGGATGACAGGTTCAACAAAGGGTAACCAATCAGCAAGTAATATGCTGAGCATTACCCCAAGGCCTGTCTTAAACATCCTTGCACCAAGTTTCATTTTTCATTCAATCCTTTTTAATGTTCTTCATCATATATAGTAACTCTTCAGCTATTCATATTACTAGTC
>JAEZWY010000230.1 GCA_023442905.1 Bacillota bacterium
GAAGGGAGAATACCATGCAGGGAATGAAAAGCACGGGAAAATAAATCGGCCGAAGTATAGCCATATTTGACGGCTACATCAATTATTCTCAAATCCTTATCTTTTAAATCAGTTGCAGCCAACGACAGTCTTCTTCTCCGAATATATTCTGATAAACTTATACCTGCTAAAAATGAAAACATCCGCTTAAAATGATACTCTGAACAGTAAGCAATTTTAGATACTTCACTATAGTCAATTTCCTCTGTTAAGAGCTCTTCAATATATGCCAATGCATTAATCATACTTCTTAAAGAATCCATTGAACAACCTCCTTTCATCATCAACATTATCAAAGGGTGCGTTTTTCTATCCGACAATCTGTGCACAATATAGTCGAGTCTGTTTCATAGTAGGATAAATATTTACACTATTGCAGACAGGAAACATATCGACTAAATCACAAAAATAAATTGATTTTTGGTGCTTGCTCATAAGCCTTACCAGATTTGTCTCTTGCAGCATTCTTTAATCCAAATCCGATACCCATTCCAATTCGCAATGCTTCTGGACCATGGATATTTGCATAATATGTGTAAGCCATCTGTGTTTCTTCATCCCACGCTTTCCATAATGAAGGGCTAAGTACCATATTCTCAGAATACAAAGGTAAAACCATATTTATATAAAACTTGAGTTTATCTATGGAAGCTGTTTCAAGCTGATCAAACAATTTGTCATAAATATACTTCTCTGATTCAAGACAACTTAACAGCAGCCACGATTGCGTCTTCTCTGGAAAAGTAGTAATTGCAATTCTATGCATAATTCCTTTTATTGTATGTTTAATTCTTTTACCATTTAAATCGTAGTCAGGAGCAATGTACACATAGCCAGCAAACTTTATTTGTTCTGGAATCCTAATTACACAAGTTGTAATACCTTCGAAAGTATTGCTCATTAATTGCCTATCATAATGCTGCTTCACAGGTTCAAATTCCTTTTTCTTAAGCTGAAACATTCTGTACATTCCAATCATTTCTGGAGATTGAAAAGCAGTCGGATTTTCTTTAAAATTATTTTGAAATATATCAAATGCCATCATTTGCTTGTAATATTCAAAAATAAAAGCTTTATATGCATAAACAAATTTCATTTTTTCACTTGTTTCATCAAGATCAGGAGCCCCTTTTTCTATAACAGAAAATGCTACATTATCATGATAATCACAGAAACAAGTTTCCGTAGTTGCGTCATTTGCGCTGACTTTACTCATCTCCACTATAGGTACTACTTCACCATTATCTAAAGGGATAAGGAGAGGTTGCTTTTTTGTGTTTAACATGTATACATGACGTTCTGAACCTGCTAATAAAGAAATAATTTTGTTATTCTGTAGTGCATGAGCCTCTTTGATTCTACCTTTGCATTTTTCTTTATCCGGATGCATACAACTCTTCTTCATCGAAGATCTCATTTTTTCCATTATCAGAACTTCAGCTGGTTTTTTAGAAGGTTTTATTATCAATGACTCTTTTCCCTTACAGCATTCTTGAAAACTTTTATTGCTACCACATGGGCATTGTTCACTACCTTTTAATTTAAATTTTGATAAAAACAAAACTCCTCCACCTTATCTACAGCAATTTTAACTTTCATTTATAATACTGTATAATATTTTAATTATCCTAGGTCCATAATTATCAAAAATAATCTCCCAAGTTCCATCATCTGCAAACGGAAGAACAATTCCCTCAGAATCTTCTAAACAGAATTGATAGGCATCTCTGTGCATCATTTTATTTCTAATACCTCTCACACCGAATTCATTGTTTGAAAGGAATTCATAATCATCTTCAGACAACAAACCATTCTTTTGTAAGTGGGATAAATCCTGCGAAAAATTTTGGATATAATTTTCTCTTACGGACTTGCAAATAAGCTCCGTTGCATTGTACAAAACTAATGTAGCTGCATAATCTTCTCCCTCATTATGTAATCGGACTGCTGTTGCTAACATGTCACCGTAGTAATTAGAATATTGCCAAATTCTCTGTATCATCTTATCCATATCTTTAACAACTCACCCTTATATACTTTTTCCCCTGTCAGACCTTAAAAAAATATCGCACAAAGAACTTACATTCTTCTATGCCTATCCATATCATCCTTATAGACATCTAGTATCCTTTTATATTCTTTGGGATTATCATTCTCACAATCTAACTGAACAACCCTATCAGCAAATTCTGCGAAGGCATCTGGATTGTACCAAGGCTCTTTAATAGTTAAATAAATTATTTTTTTAGTTTTTTGACGCTTTGTCAGTTCTTTAATCATTTGGATTTCATCTTCATTTTTAGTAACACTTTGAATTGGCCATATAATCATAAAATCAAACTCATAATTATCATATTTTCCACTATAACTTTTAGTAGTGAGATTATCAAAGTAAAGTGTTAGATTAGATAATTTCATAGCCTCTCCGTATTTTTTTGGCACTTTTACTTTAAATAGCTCTGCCCACCTGAAAAAGTTTTTCATTCCATCTCTCGCTGTATGGATAAGGAGTATTATACCTTTCAAATTACCATGTTTGTTAAGAGCCTTTAATAACACCTGATGCTTTTCAGTATCAGCTATACCACGTAACAAAAGTGATTTCTCATTATCATTGCTAATAAATTCAGATATTTGATCATACGCTTTCTTCGCATCCGTCATCTGATATCACTCCCCTTTACATTATTGTATATGGGCATGAATCTTCGGTCAATTTAATATAAATAAAAGCCCATGCCTTTTCCGACATGGGCTCGTCGGGTATTCAGATTATACTTCTTTGATAATTTCAATTCCTGACTTAAATTCAATTGTTAATTGTCTTTCATGTATCATTATTTTTTCAATCAATCTCCTTACTAATAAGTCGTCATACGCTTCAAGTTGCTGTGGTTGCCCTTTTAAAAACTTTGCCATTTCTTCAATCCGCTGCTTAAGTCCTTCCCTGGCTGCATTTTTCATCATAACTTCTTGCTTCAGTTCCCGTAATCGGTATATTTCTTCTGCTACATCATCGTAATCTTCTTTTGAATTTGCGAGGCTGAGCAGTTCCATTTGGAGTTCTTCTAACTTTTCGTCAATATCAGATGTTGGTTTATCCGCATTTTCATTCAAAACTGCTTCAATATTTTCTATTAATATTTTCAAGTATTTATCTTTGTTGCCCAAGACTTCATTAACGGCTTGTACTATGACTTGGTGTAGTTCATCTTCTCTGATTGTTTCTGCATTGCAAAGATGTGTTTTTCTTTCTAGTCTACTTACGCAGCGCCACACAATGGATCTGTATCCGCGGTTATTCCAATGTACCCTTCGGAAAACATCTTCACATTCTTTGCAAAAGACAATGCTCGACAAGGCATACTTGCTGCTATACACTCGTTTCTTTCCAGTTTTTCCGTTTCGAATATTTGCCCTTCGCATCATTTCTTCTTGAACTTGTAGGTAAATCTCTCTTGGAATGATTGGTTCGTGGTTATTTTCAACATAATATTGAGGGACATGTCCGTTATTTACAACTCGCTTCTTGGTTAAGAAATCTACAGTATATGTCTTTTGAAGTAATGCATCCCCGATATACTTTTCGTTTTGGAGAATCTTTTTAATCGACTCTGGCCGCCACTTAGATCGTTTAGCTGCGGTAAGTATTTCATCCGCTTCAAGTCCACGTGCAATTTGAACCAAGCTGGCCCCTTCTAAATATTCTCGGTAAATTCGTTTAACGATTTTTGCTTGTTCTGGATTGATGACTAATTTGTTATGTTCATCTTTTGTATAGCCTAGAAAACGATTATGGTTTACCTGCACCTCGCCTTGCTGATATCGGTATTGAATACCAAGTTTGACGTTTTGACTTAGCGACTGACTTTCCTGTTGTGCAAGTGATGCCATGATGGTGAGCATTATTTCACCTTTGGCATCCATTGTATTAATGTTTTCCTTTTCAAAAAATACAGGTATTTCTTTATCTTTCAATTGCCTAATATATTTTAAACAATCCAGCGTGTTTCTCGCAAATCGACTGATGGATTTAGTAATGATCATGTCAATTTTTCCACTCATACTATCTTCAATCATTTTATTAAACTTCTCGCGCTTTTTTGTATTTGTTCCAGATATTCCATCATCCGCATAAATACCTGCCAACTCCCATTCAGGATTGTTTTGTATATAAGTAGTGTAGTGTTCCACTTGAACTTCATAACTGGTTGCCTGTTCATCACTGTCTGTTGAAACCCGACAATAAGCAGCAACTCTTAATTTTTTCTTTTCTTCAGTATCATCGTTTCTCATCCTTCTTCTCGCTGGAATGACTGTGACACTTCTTGCTAAGGCCATTTTAAGTCACCTCTTCTTTGATTAAACTATATACATATTCTGCTTGTTTAATTGGATTGTCGTATTTGTTTTCCAATTTTCCGATTGTAAATGCGAATGGTGGTGTAAATGATTCTTCCTCTTTTGTTCTATTTAATCGACCTAGCTTCTTCGCTCGTTTAAACCTCTCTTCTTTCAACTGTTCAAATTGCTCTTTTGAAATTAATCTAGGAAATATTTCATTCCCTAGATACCTTTCATCTGTTAATATTCTAGTAATTCCGCCATGTGACCGATTAATACCAGAATATTTTGCTGCATTAGCTAAAGATTTACCAGATAAGTATGACTGAATTAAAAGCTTTAATTGCTCAGCTTCTTTGGCATGAACTTCAATTTTTCCGTTTACTATTGCATATCCAAAAGGTGTATGTGCCATCAGCGCTTAACCCCCTCCCTTAATGTAATGCCACAATTCAAATGAAATCCTATCTCATTTGGTGAATATACGATTATCTTTTTTACAATGTCTTGAAAAGATTCTTCATCAAATGCATCTATGAATTTTCCTTGCTTAAAATATATAATGAGCCGCTTCACTTCACTTAGCTGATTTGAACCGTCATTGATTAAATACAGTAACTGCTCTCTTTCTTCTTTTAACTTCATGTGTCTTTGGGACAGTTCGATTTTCTGTTCATTAAAAATTGCTAGTTCCAAAAAACCTTTTGCCATTAATTGAATTAACGTATTAAGTTTGTCTTTTGTAACTTCGAGTTGCTCTTCAATTTCGGTAATTTTTTGATAGTTTTCATCTTGATTTGAAGTTTCTAGTTGTTTGGATAGTGAGGTTAAAACATAACTATATCCAAACTTTAGTTTATTCATCATCGTTATAAATGCTTGATGAATATGTTCTTCCCTTATAAAAAGCATCGAACATTCATCTTTGTTTTTGATATGTGTTGAACAACACCAGGCGATATATTTTTTATGGGTGGAAGTATGAATTCGCCTTTTAAATGTATCGCCACATTCCGCACATTCAATCTTTCCTGAAAAAGGATAGCGGTTTAAATATTTTCTACTTCCGACTGCTACATTCTTTTGACTCGCTTGATATTCCAGCATCTGATTAGCCGCTTCAAAATCAACATGTGTGATAATCGCTTCATGATGATTTTCGATTAGGTATTGATCAAGCTCACCTTGATTAACCTTTCGATTAAAATGTTCATCAGTAAAAGTCTTTTGAAGCAAAACATCTCCTGTATATTTTTCATTCTTAACAATTCCACGTATCGTAGAACCTGTCCAATTACCATTTCGCTTTGTTGGAATTCTTTCTTCGTTTAGCTGCCTAGCAATGCGTTCAGTTCCCACTCCTTCAAGTACACTATTGAATATTCGCTTGACGACCTGTGCTTGTTCTTCATTTACAACAACCTGTTCATCGATATAATCGTAACCGTAAGGCGGATACGATAATTTGTACGTTCCACGTTTGAATCGTTGCCTAATCGACCACTTACTGTTTTCTGAAAGTGACACTGATTCGTTTTCAGCAAGGCTACTTAAGATTGAAAGCATGAGTTCACTTTCCATCGAATTTGTATTGATGTTTTCTTTTTCAAAATAAATGTGCACACCCAAGTCCATCAATTTTCTAACCAGTTCCAGGCAGTCAATCGTGTTTCTCGCAAATCGACTAATTGATTTTGTTAAAATGAGGTCAATCTTTCGTTTTTCACAATCAGATATTAAGCGAAGTAGTTCAGGTCGTCTGTCTTTTTTCGTTCCTGTGATACCCTCATCACTATAAATATCCACGAGCTGCCATTCATCATTCTTTTCGATTAAAGTTTTGTAGTGTCGTCTTTGGGCTTCTAAGCTAATCAGCTGTTCCTCGTTTGATGTCGATACACGTATATAGGCAGCGACTTTTTGTTTCGGTTTTACTACTGAAGATGTTGTCACATCAAGTGTTGTTATCTTTCTCATCCACTGACCCTCCTTTCTTGTACGTGACATATTAGCGTTAGAACACTGTTATATCAAGGTTTATCGCACATTAAAGGGCCTAATAAAGGGGTGAATTTCTGACGATTTAATTTGTTTATTTGATTGAATTCTTCCTTTGAAATGAGTTCTTTTTCACGTAGTTTCATGAGCATTTTTTCAGCAAGATGATAATGAAGTTCGTTTTGAAGTTGTCCTTCAGTTGGTTTTGATGGTTTATGATTAGGTGTTTGATGCTCAGATGAGAGTTGTGTCATTCGCATATGGTTTTCCTCCTAAATAGTCTTCTACCTATATGCGAAAAAAAGTGGGAATTCGAACCCTTATTTCTGTAATATGTTGATTAATAGTTGATATGTAATTGAAGTTCTAGATATAATGAAAGTAGATTATTCAACAAACGGGCCATTTTGCGGGATAAAGACTAAGAAAACGCCCATTTTAGAATGGGCGTTGGTAATATGTTCTCATGTAAATCCCGTCTAGTTTCGTTTTTTGCGTTGTAACCGTTTGTCTGCAACCGAATGCGCTTCATTGATCAATTGTTTTGTTTTTTCTACATTATCACCGACAGGATTAAGGATACACACAAAATGCTGCCGTGAATAGTGAGGATGCGGTAGAAACTCGTTTAGAATTGAATAATCGATGTCTCTTTCCAATTGATCACCCACCAGATTATTGAATGTTTCTTTGCTTACCCCTATATTAAGACGATACACACCTTCTCGATCAAGGTTAGACACATCATCATATTCGTTGTCTGAATCGGCAGTGGTAACAAAGGGTAAGCGATGATCGTTTCCTACAAAGAAGAACGAATACCCAAAGGTCTCCTCCCTTTGAACATTTGGTAATCCATTAATAAATGCCTCAAAATCAGTCTGTTTCATCATTTTCCCTCCATTTTTTCGAGTTGAATCTATATTTTCCCGCCTGAAGATTTCTCAATATGTTTTCTGTAGTAACAGCTTCATTTTTAACGTAGCCAACCCAAATGCCAACAAGTTCAGGATGTTTTGAAGGGTCAGGTGGAAACTCCTCTGTAGGCAACCCTTCTAAGAAATTGATAGACTTTTCAAGTTCAGCACGGCGTTGCTGTAAGAGCTCTATTACTTTCTCTCGGGGTACTGTATCCATGAAAGCAACCCCTACTGAAAATTCTTGAATATCGAAACTTACAAGTGCCGATTCAAGCAAATTTATAAATTCAGATTCTCCTTGCTGGGTAATAATATACTCTTTACGTGACGGTCCAATTTTCTTACTGTCATCTGATTTAATTGACTTAATCATTTCTAATGATTCAAGCTTATCTACAGCGTGATAAATAGACCCTGGTTTGACGCTAGTCCAAGAGTCAGCGTGCCAAGATGTGATATCGCTGTATACAGCGTATCCATAACTGACTCCCTTTCGAAAAATGGAGCCTAATACAAGTAATCTAACCGTGGACATTAAATCCTCCTTTCTTAAGGTTTTCCTTATCTATTCAAATTTGTATAGATAGATTATATATTTTATTATATGTGCGATAACTAGTCAAATTTGAATAGATAGTAAAAATGCTTCTTCCGCAATCGGGCACGATTGTGGAAGATCAAATAGTCATTTAAGTTACAACCGAAGAGTTTAACTACTCTTCGGTTGTTTTTATTTATTCATACTTCACAAACGCATCTTTAAACCCAGCTTTCTTTGCCTTTTCCAGCTGCTTATCAGCATTCTTTTTAACACTATACGCACCAATCTGTACACGATATAGTTTCTTTCCACCAGTTGATGGTTTAGATGTTGACGTACCTTTCGCTAATTCCTTCTTCACATCTGCCCTAAACGTATCCATTGACTTACCATGTTTTGAAAACCAATGACGTGGGTCGCCATGATTACTAGCGATTTTTTTCTGGTACCCTTCATAATGGCCGATGATATTTTTCTCCGTCAGTTTGTATTGCCTACAAAGATAAGCAGCAAGTTCCACCGCTTCTTTATAAACTTTATTAAAGTAAGTTTTGTCGGTTAAATTATCTTCACAGATTTCAAAACCAATATGTGTATTGTTCGCATCTCCACCCGCATGCCAACCACGATGATTCCAAGGTAATGTTTGGTAAGTTGCAATCGATCCATCTTTTAACTTTCCGATAAAAGCATGAACACACACTTGTCTGCCATCTGGACGTGGCTGGTTCCAGTGATTGTTGTATTGATTCTTTCCTAACAAACCATCGTCTGGGCCAACGTAACGTTTTAAATTCGGATTGTTTGCCCCTGTGCTATGGACCATAATTCCCTTTGGTGTGATTTTCCTTCCAGCTTTGTAACAATCATTCTTCGTTAAATATAACTTTTTTAAATTCATGATTCATTTCCTCCTTTATTGTGTAACTGAGCAAGTGCATTTTTCAACTTCTCAGGTATTGGTAAACCCAAGCGTGAAGCATTTTCTAGCATGGAAATCCCTTCATTCGAGCAATAAAAAAAGATGACTGCTGTTCTAAGAACGCTGCCATCCCCTATTAAATGTGTGTCAATCATATGCCCGACACCTACCAGTATAAAAATTAATACCTTCTTAAATATCCCTCGGTAACCAATCTCACTAGACAGTTCCTTATCAACAATTGCACACATAATTCCAGTGATATAATCAGCAACAACCAATATGATCAAGGCATACAAAAAGCCATCTAACCCTCCTAAAAACCAACCAATAAATCCGCCTAGTGCTGTCACGATAATCTGTATCCAGTTCCATATATCCTTCATTGAAAATTTCCCCCTTCAATTTTAAAAAACATCTATATTAAATAGGTATCCACATTTAGTAGACACCCTTGAATTGTTTATATTTGTTTTGGTAAGGCTTCCCATACTCGCATATCTTCCTGACCTAATGACCAAATAGCAATGCCTCGTAACTTCCATTTGTAAGCTGCCTCGTTTGCCCAATAAACCAAGCTATCAACATCTTGATAATAAAGAATTGAAAAACCATCCGCATCTCCTAGAAATAATCGTGATATCCAAAGATTAATATCCTTTGGTTTTATTTTGACGGTATAATCATTTCCAGCAATTAGTGGTAATTCTTGTGAGTGGAAGAAATCATAGTCCATTGATATATCATCACTTCTTGTGCTTATCTCTTCCACATCATTATTTACTTTAAAGACTTGAAACTCGTTATTCCAAGTAACATCTGTTCTTGGTATTCTTCCAAATTCTACTGTGTTTCCATTTGGAAAAGTTATATCTACACTTTCATATGGTTCGTATGTCCATGCATCTCCTAAACGGAGTAAGTCAGATATCATGCGGTTATCTGAGCGAATTCCTGCATAGCCTCCACTGAAATCGTTTATATCCACTTTAAATCTGAATGTGTTTGCTGCCCCGGAATACACCCTAACAGAATTATTTCGTATTCGCATTTCAATCGTATAAAGATTAGGTGCGGTTCGTAAGTTAGCATTTGGGGTGCGTTCTATTTGAACATTATAACTTCCTAGTAATGAACTACCTTTATACAATTCCAAACGCTGGGTACTATAGTTTAAACAACAAAATAAATCTCCACAGAATACTCCCGCTCGCCCATTCCCATTTTGCAGAAAACCTATTCTCGCCCTAATGTGTATATCTTTAAAATCGGAATACCTCCATGTCAATTCACCTTTTCCATCAAGCTGTGCATAAGGACGTGGATTGTTAAAATCATCTTTTTTCCATACTTCCCATTCACCGCTTAGGGTTGTCCAATAATTGCTAGGTAGCGGATTTTCATCCCTGAAGTCCTCGTACCAGATAAGGGCTGAGTCTGGCTTTCTTCTCAATACTTCAGTCGTTAATTTAAATGCCCGATCCGGTTCCACCATTTGACCATTTACCCCTTTAAATTTTCTTGGAGCAAGTAAGAACTCCGCTTCACCCGCGCTAGATGATTGTTGAAAGTCTGAGCAAACTCTAAAACCATAAAACTGTACACCAGGTATTCCTGCTTTAACTTTGATGGTATGTGCACCTGCTGTTAAGGATATATTCTTCTTTAACGTTAACCAGCAAGTCGTTCTCCAATAAGGCCACCATAGCCTACCTTCTTTAAAGGTTGTTTCATCATTATTAATTGATATTTTAATCGTATTTTTATCCCAAAAAGGAAAACCAATCCTTACTGCAATGTCATAAGTTCCACTAGATTGCAATGTGAAATTGTATGTTGTTTCACCGTTTTCCCCAAGAGTAACCATCTGAGAAGAATCAGATACAATTCCCGCATGACTATCATAATTACTGCCTTGACGGTCAATATATATATTTCCAAACTCCGTCTTTTGTTGTTTACTATATGCTGTTAAAAAGCTTCTTCGGTTATAATCTTCTGCAATTAATGGATTTGTTCGTGTGATTGCATCTGGACCCTCCATGTAATCATAGACATGTGGCAAAGCCCATGGGACTTTATCATAATCATCCCAATAAGCAATGATAGGGATCATTGGTTGAGGTGGTGCATCATCTGTAAAATTGTACCCTCCTGTCATCCAAAGCTGTGCAGCATAATATGTGTTGGACGTACCACGATAAACCCTATTTAAATTCTGAGGAGTATCATCAATTCGCCAGTTCCAACCATAACCTGGAAGGCCTAAGAATATCTTCTTTGGAGACATAACACTTGTTGCATAATTATATATACCTTCCAGCCAATCTCGAGGAGAAACGGGCCCTGGAGCGGAGCCTGCCCAAGCCATCCCATAACTCATAATCGCAGCTGTATCACAATAAGAATCTAAATCTTCATATACACACCAGTTTTCTCCACCCACTGAACCTTGAACCCCTGTCATTCCAGGTAAGCAAATATTGACAAGCTTTGATGAGTCATGTTGTTTGACAGTTTGATAAATATCTTTAAATAAAAGGTTTGCGGCATCTTTATTTTCATAACCACCACCACGTTCCAAATCAATATCAACACCATCACACCATGGATACTTATTCATGATTCGAACGATTTCAGATAAAAACTTATCCTTTGCACCATTTGTGTTATTTCTGATTGCTGTAAATATTGATGCCGTTCCATGATTCATGATTGTTAGCAACCATTTTATATGCGGCCATTTATTGATATATAGCATCATGCTCGATATACTTGTCCCTGTTTCTTTAATAGTACCTGTAATATCTACCTCAAATGTAAATATACCGACCGTATCAAGCCTATCCCCGTATTTGTTTAAAGCCTCATACATTCTTGCGTTTCCCATGAAACTCCACACCATTGTCTTTTTGCCTTCTAGATATTGACTCATAGCTTGTCACTTCCTTCTTGCATTTCCTGGAATTCAAATAAAACTCGTGCTGCTTTTCCTTCTTCGAGTTCTACAATATGTTTACTATCAGATGCTGCGGTATATTGATAGAACCCTTCTTTTTCTGTTTTGGTTTGATTTCGCAACGCTTGTCTACTTGAAGCCAATAATGAAAATGTATCATCTGGATTTGCTACAGCTTTAAATTTCATATGGTGGGATCCATATCCTTGCGAAAGTTTAATACTTCCTGCTTTCATTGATTGAAGGGGTGTGATATGACAATCCAGTCCTGCAGATGTTGTTCCCAGATTAAATATGACAATCGTTTCTTTACTTCTAACCACTCCTTTATAGAAACGAACTGGGAGAACCCCGCTTTCTTCTCTATATTTTTCAAGTGAGGTTTCTGTGTTTAAGACATATCCCGTTAGCTTATCGCCTTCTTGAAGTTGTATATCTGTATAATAAATCGTCCCCGTACAGTCTGTAACGAACAATTTCAAAGTTACATTTACGACTCTTTTATCTTCTTTCACACGTATCGTTTCACTAAATCGAGTAAATTGTATCGCCATTCGAATCACCTAACCATCAAGAGTCCACTTTATTTCTGATACATGCCCAACCCATCCAGTAGCGATTGAGCCACCTTGCAAAAGAATATCTGTAAAATACACTGTCCCAGTGCAATCTTTTACAAATAATTGAATTGTTAATTTCTTAATTTCCCCAGATCCTTTTGGAGTAATTACATGTGCAGTTTGAGTTAAAAAAACCATTTCAAACACCTCTAATATAAATCAATAATTCTCTTTTCAATCGTTCCATCTTCGTATTCAATTTCCACTTCAATCCCTACTTGCCCATTTGGTCCTTTCTCTAAATTTTCAGAACCAATTTGTGCGGATATAGTATAATTCTTTCGATTTGCTGGATATACGGTTTGATACATAGATTTCGTCCTTCCCAAAACACCTTCAGCTTTAAAGGATGCATCTCCGCTTGCACCATTGTTAGGGGCAACTGTAAAACCAGAATTCACCCAATACGTAAATCCATCATCTGCCCTTGAATTTCTCAAATGATTAAACGGTACTAAATCCTTTATTTCCTGCCGATCAAGCACATCTGTATCATGTAGCATATCTGCAGCCTTATCCCACTGGGCTGATGAATCACCTAATTCTTTTAATTTCGTTGACAGTTCAATCACTGTTTTCCATGGTTCTTGCAAATTGTACTGCCTGCGTACGATACGAGTCTTAACTTGTAAGTTTAATTCTTTATCGTTCACCGTAACAATATCTCCTAGATCCCACTCTTCGTGTTCATAACCCGTTAGTACAGACAAGTCCATTGCTGTTAAAACATACGACACTCTCGGTTTTGCATATTGTCCTAATCTCATATTTGCAAACTCCAACATTTGATAAGGATTGCTAAAGGATGAGGCATCAAGTGTTGCTATCCGTGCCTCTGATGTAAAGCTATAATCTTCTACATATGCTTTGTTATTATTGATAGATGAAAATGTCATGCCATCTTTACCGTATGCGTATAATCTTGTCACTAAACTTCTTGTATCCACTGTTCTTTGAATACTTTTCATATTCTTTCTATAGCTAAATAACGCACCACTATCTTTACCGCCAAATGTCAGTAAATGAACTAAACGATTCGCACTATCAAAAATTAAATCTCCACCATGGATATTTTGCACTTCTCGTAATATAGATAATGCATTTTTCTCCTCTGATTCCCACGTCCGCTTTGTAGTTACATTCACATTTCCAACAGACCACTCCGTTCCTTCTAACGCATATTTCATCGGGACATCAGCAGTATCTGCATTAAATTCAATAGGCTGTTTGTCCGTACTAAAAGCTAAGTCATAAAAATCTGCTTCTGCATATACGTGAGTGATGATATTACCTTCTTGGCTTTTTTCATCCGTTATCGTTCGTATGCGATACACATCGTCTACGATTTGAATTTGTTTTTCGTTTTCAATACTTTCCCTTTTTAAATCATGAAAAGGAATCTTAAACTCTAAGATGTCAGCACCATTAATTTCACTTGTAACAATGACATCAAACGCATTTTCTAAAACTGCATCCCATGCTCCATTACTATCCAAAACGACAGGCCTAGCAAATCCAAGTTTTTCATAGGCAGGTTTTGGGATATCATGCAATATAACTTCTATTAGTTTCGGTGTTTTCGTTTCATCTTCTGTCGTTAAAGTAATGCGATAGCGGATATAGGCTCTATTAGGTGAAATTAATTCACCTGTTGGTCCAATTGTTTGCCACGAAGTCCAATCCTCAAGGTCATCTGATGTGGATGTTTCAACTAAACTAATCGCAGTGGTCCCAGCAATATATTCACTAGTTACTGAAACTCTACCATTGCCACCTAAACTACACTTTTTAGGTATTGTATAGAGCACACCACTACCTGGATACTTGTTATCTTCTTGCTTTAAAATAACAGCACCTGGTTCCGTTAATGCATCTACTTGGGATGCACTATCTGCACCATTTGCTTGAATAGAAGATTTAAAATGTAAGTGTATATCTTCCATTGTTAACTTTGAATCTTTCTCAAAAAACCAATCATCAAAACCACCAGCATAGTAATACGTATCTTGTAACATACCCACGACAATGTCAGCGGTACATTCTTCATTCAATACACCTGTATAATTTCTTACAGATGATTGCCAAGTTGCCCCGTTCGACCTGTCACCGATAAAGTTTTGAATTGTTTTATCAGTCCTATTAATAATTGTTGTGATAAAATACCAACCATTATTTACAAAGCTAATACTTGGTGTCTCGGATGTATCATAAATTAATGTCCCAGCATTGTTATAAAGCATTAATCGTAGTCTTCCTTGATATAACGAAATATACAGGATTGGTTGTCCTGGTCCATTTCTTGTACTAAATATAGGAATAAATGTTTGACCGATTGAATAGGTTGTTGGATTTATCCAGCCACCGACAACAATTTTCTCCCCTAAATCAGTAAAAAAGCTACCATCATTGGTAGCGGTAAGATATGTCTTTTCACTTGTTGGATTGACAATATTCTGCCTGAAAAATCGTCCAAATTTCCCTGCCACTAAACTTGCAGATGTTCCAGACCAATTTGATATAGTAAAATGATGATTATTTGTGCCACTATCTATCAGCTTACTTTCATTTGGTTGTGATTCATTAAAACGCCATAATGCAACTGTTTCATCATGAATCGGAAACTCACCAGTAAAATCTGTTTGAGATGTTACAACCGATTGAATCGCCATGTTAATATCACCTCCATCTACTTTGACTTAATACGTGAAGTTCCGTAAATGTTGCTCCTGTACTACTTACTTCTATTTCATTACTGCCAGGATATAAAACTGGAAAGTTTAACTCGTCTAAAACAGACAACCCATTTCGGATTGTATTACCACTTGAATCTGTTATTTTTGCCGTTAGCAATCCACTATCAACGATTAATATTTCATTTGATGATAATGGTCCATTAACTTTTAAACTTTCGCCATTTGTGGTAACCGTTAAAAATGTTGAACTTGAACTACTGATATTTCCTTTCATTCGATATATCGGGAAAGATTCTATATTGCCTAACTCTCTTTCAACTACATGGCTACCAGTAGAATTAATCGTAAATTGCTCATCTGTAATCGCATAACCATAAGGGTCTGGACAAACAAATGTAAGTTCAAAGGAACCTGCACTTCTTAATATTCGTTCACAATCCACTTCCTCTACTAAACGTGCTAAAAAATATCTGTTTGGAATATCGTCTAGCACTAATTGTTTTAATCCTAAATTAGGGTTCAACCATTCAGCTACATCATCCAATAGATGAATTACTTCGGTAAATGAATGCTGCGGAAAAATATTACAAATGACTTTGATATATTTTTCTGATGTATCTGAACCTAGATCGGCAATTCCCATTCGACCAGGTATAACTTCAAATGCATTTCTAGGAGCGGGAGAAACTTGCCAACTAACAATTCTTGCAGTGATTTTCATGTTTTTCGAATGAACGCCATCAAATGTAAACCCCATTCATCCCACTCCTTTCTAACTTGGCACGAACCTCCCTTGTGCTCGAGACCCTGTTTGAATTAAGTTATATAATTCTTGTGAAACTTTTCTAATATCATCTTCACTTCTGACAATCATTTGTTGGATCGTAATTAATGATCCATATCCATCTTGACTTGTTGTAATACCGTTTGCCCCTACATTCACGTTTGATTGAATGTCGAAATCTGTCGGAACTGCATCTTGTATATCCTCAGAAACTTGACTCATTGCCTTATCAAAACCAACCCCTAAACCTTGAGCCATATCATCACCAATACCAGCAAATACAGTTGATGGAGATTTAATACCAAGTAAACCTTTTACTCCACTTACAATTCCACCTACAAAATTACTGATTTTATCTTTGATCCAAGTAACCATGGAGGCAATTCCATCCCAAAGACCACGTACAATATTTCGACCGATTTCGACAATTGCAATTGCTGCTTTTCCTATTCCCGTAATTAATGCCATCACAATTTGTGGTAAAGCAGCGACCAGGGAAGGGATAGCTTTAATTATGCCTACTACTAATTGCAAAATGATACGGATCCCCATATCGATAATCATCGGTAAGTTTGAGGTAATAAAGTTAATAATGGAATTTAAAATTTGTGGTAAGGCTGCAATCAATCTGGGTAATGCCGCAACAATACCTTCAGCTAATGCCATGATAATTCGTAGAGCGGCATTTAATATTTGCCCTAAATTATTGATTAACGTATCTACTATTAAAATGATTGCATCGATGACTGCTGGAATTAGCTGTGGTAAGGCATCTGCTATTCCGTTCGCTAATGCGACAACAATTTGGATAGCCGCATTAATTAAAATAGGTAAATTTTCAATGATAAACTCTGCAACAGTTGTTACTAAATATACGACCATCTCAACTAACGGCTCGATATTCCCTACAATCGCTTCAATAATTCCTGTTAATAAAGCAATTGCACCTTCTAATAAAGGTGGCAGTAAAGTAGGCAAAAGTTCTACCAATACATTCACCAGTTCTGTTAGCATCGTGGCTATCATATTAATGGCATCTGGGATATACTCTGTAATTCGATTAATTCCTTGTATTAAAAAAGATGATATTCTCTCGCCTATAGCGGTAATATCACCTTCTTGAACTCCATCATTTAATATTTCAGTTATATCTCGAACTAATTCTGTTACATCACCAACTGCCCCTTGGGCCATTTCTGCAAACTGTTCTCCAATAACGATTTGTAATCCCTCATATGCTGACTTTAAACTTCGAACCGAACCTGCAAGACCGCTCTCCATCGTATCCGACATTTGCTGTGCGGCACCATCGGCATTTTCAAGTTCCTTATATAGATTATTCATCTCATCGCCAGTTCCAGATAATAAAGCATTCACACCCGCTAGGTCTTGTTTATTGAAAATATTGCTTAATGCGTTCATTTTATCCGCTTCTGACAATCCATCGAGTTCCTTATTTAAATCGGTAAATATATCGTTCATATCTCGAATATTCCCAGATGAATCAGTAACGCTTATGCCTAGACTTTCTAATTCTTTTGCAGCAGCTGAAGTGGGAGATGTTAAAGACATAATGATGTTTCTAAGTTTCGTTCCACCTTCTGCGCCTTTTATCCCGCGGTTTGCTAGGACTCCCAACATCACATTCAAAGTATCCAAATCTTGGCCAGCATTTTTCATTGTTGCTCCTGCAACAAGAATACCTTCACCTAATTGCTGTACATCTGTGTTGGACTTTTGTGATGTCTTTGCCATTTTGTCCATATACAGATCCATATCAGCGATTTCAAGACCTAAGGCAGCCATGGAATCTGTCACCAAGTCAGATGCCCTTGCTAAATCCATATCACCCGCAGCTGCAAGGGTAAGCACACCAGGTAATGCACCAATCGCCTGTTCTGTATCATATCCCGCTAAAGCTAGATAATTTAATGCTTCGGCTGATTCTGATGCCGAGAAACGTGTAGTTGCTCCCGCATCTTTTGCTGCTTGAGATAATTTACTAAAGGCTTCTTCCCCTTCTTCGCCTGTAAGTCCCATTGTTGCTTGAACTTGCTTCATGGCATCTTCATATTCGCCATAAACATTTAAAGAGTCCTTTATAAACTTACCTGATGCGACTGCCCCAGTTCCAATTGCGGCCATTGCCGCAGCCGCTGCTTTTAAACCGGCTACTAATACTTTACCTGCAATATCACCCGCTGTTTTTAAACCATTCACAAGTTTTTCTACTTTTTCTCGATTAAGATTCTTTACTTCTTCTTGTGAGTCCTTCAGTTCACGTTCTAAGTTATTTAACTCAGCATTCGCATTATTTAACTGGGTTTGCCAAGAAAGTGTTCTTCTATCATTTTCTCCAAAGGATTCAGCAGCATTGGCAAGAGCCTTTTCTAGTGTTGATACTTTTTCCTTTTGTGAATCAATTTCTTTATTCAATACTGCATTTCTTGCGGTTATTGCTTTAATAGATTTATCATTTCTATCGAATTCTGATGTCACTAATTTCATTTCTGAGCCTAACACTCTGAAGCTTTGATTTATCTCACGTAACGACTTCTTAAATTCACGTTCTCCTTCAACACCAATTTTAAGTCCAAAATTGTCTGCCATACTGCCACCTCCTAACCATAACAAGTAAAAAAGCACCTCTTTGATTTGAGGTACTAGTAGAAACTTTATATTTAAATACCATATGGAATAACTTCATCAATTGAAAGTTCATTTTTAGGTTTTGTGAGACCTGTGAATTGTTTGTGGATTTCCCATTGATCAAGTAAATGGCCAATAGGCATTAACCACACTTCTTCTTCAGTCCTTTTTAGCTGCGTGACTCCATAATAAATAAGTCGAGCAAACATTTCTTCATCGTTTACTCGACCACTTCGTTTTTTGTATCGGTTTCCTCCGACTCAATATATCGTTTTGTCCCTTTAAACATTGCTTCCATAATTGCATCTTTAAAAGTTGCCATCTCAGCAGGAGATGTTAACAGTTCCACATCATCTTCCGTTAACAATTCTTTCTTTTCTTCGTTCAATCGATTATGGATATAAATACTTTGATTGGCAAGTAAGGTAATTAACCAGACAATTTCATCTAAAGCCATCTCAAAGTTTTCAGCTTTCATTAACTTTTCACCTAAATCTTCTAAGCCCCCATACCTTTTTGCAATTTCCTTTGTCGCTTTAGTTGTTAAGATTAATTCATAGTCCAAACCACCAATTGATATCTTTGCACTTCTTTCACTCGTCATAATTGTTCGCTCCTTTTATCCTTCAGTTCCAGCAGCAAATACTGGTTCATACACTTCGCTATACCAACCGGTGATAATTTCTTGGTTTACCCCATCATCACCTTCGCTCACTTCAGCTTTCCATGGATGCTTTCCTTGCCCATCAAGTTTGTTTCTCCGTAAAACCGTACCTTCAATTGTTGGTGTAGAGAAAGTAATACTATCTCCTTTTGTCGCAAGGTTTGTTGCTGGAATACCAAATTTCACTCGGTATAGCCAAAAATATCGGTGTTTTCCATTTGCCTTTTTCGCCCTAAAACCAATTGCAACTGGATCCCCGCCATCTTCACTTGTGGAAATTAAGACATGGTTATCGTCAATTGTTGCCCCAGTTAAATCACTAGCTGCGGCCACACCGATATCATCAATACCAAGCGATAATGTTCCACTTTGAAATTCTTTAATCACTTCAGCCGCACCATCGTCTGCATATAAAGTTGCTTCAGCTAACTCAACAGATAATTCAGCACTAATCGCCTTTGCTAAAGGAGTAGGAGTTTCATAGGTTTCATCACCATTTTCTCCTTCTGTTATTTTTGCATAATAAAGCCTATCCAATCCGATAGTTGCCATGAATCATTCCTCCATTTCAAATTCATAATATTTTGCTACATCAATTGCTAAATGGTGATAACCAGTATCATCTTCATGCCCGATATATCTCCTATCTGTAATAACAAAGTCCGCACCCAAAAGAGTACGGACTAAACTATTTTTAATTGATGTATAATTCTTTTTTGAAAACAACGAAACTCTAACCTCTTGAACATCGTACTTCGGGAAATTATCCGCATGTAATTCAAACATCTCTACAATCGGTGTTATGACAATATATAAATCAGGGGCAGTATCAGAAAAGATACCTGTTTCAACTGGAATACCACATTGTTCTGCAATTTGAGTCACTTCGGCTAGTACACTCATATATTTTCCACTTCTTCTTCCAATTTTTTAATCATGACTTCCATACAAGGCTGTCTTGATGTTCTTCTTGCAGGTTTTAAAAATGGCTTTGCAGGTTGTCCAGATTTTCCATATTCGATGATGTTTGCTAATTTAGCATTGCTCACTCCGTCTTTACGCGGTTCATTAAACCCTACTTTAACATTATGGTTTCCCCTTCGATCAACTAAGGCAGGTGATACTCCTAATGCAGATACCAACTCACCAGTTGATCTACTTGGCAGTTTTGTATCTTTTCCAATTACCGAACTTAAATTGGACTTCATTTTTTCTAATACAACTTCTCCGCCTGCTTCAAGGACTCTCGGAACGATTTCATCTGTCTTACTTCCCAATCTAGATATCTTCATCAAGAATTCTTCTGGCATTTTAATATTCACTTTAGCCATCTGCTGCCACCACCTTTTTAGTTAAAACTTCGATATACATATTTCTATTTTTCACATTATCAACACTTATTATCTCGTACCGTCCGTCATCACATACAATAAACATTTTTGGTTTAATGGGTAAATCGGGAATGTTTCTAAAACGAAATAACGCATTCGCTTCAGAAAAGGCGGCTCTATTTGCCCAGGTTTTACTTCCAAATCGTTCTTCTTTATAAGCTGTTACAGAAGCTAATATTTTATCGGTTTCTTCACTGAAAGACTCTTCATCTTTTACAATTTCACGTGTGATAATGTCGATAAGTGTGCGCATTTTTCCAAAACTCATACACTACACCTTCCAATCTCTATCTAACCGTAGTAATAAGTTTACTGTTTTCCACACCTGTTCTCCAGCAAGTGCGCTATCTGCAAAAAAGCCACCTGTACTACCATCTCGACTTTCATAAAAGTGAGAAGCCAACATGATAATCGCTTGCTCTGTTGTAGCAGGCATATTTTCATTTTTATATGTGCCTTCTTTAATATGTTGATAACTTTCTGCATAAGATATGGCTGCAGTGATGTACATTTCTATTAAAGCATCATCTTTATCATGTTGGAGTATTAAATTAGCTTTTACTTTTTCTAGTAATGTCATCACTAACACCACCTTTAATTATCTGACATATAATCAGATGTTTTTAATTTTGATAGTAATGCATTGAAATCGGCAACTAAATCTTCTACTGTTTCCGCAGTACTATCCGATTGATTTACCATTTTTTCATTTGAAGAAGAAGGAAGGCCAGTGACCTTCGCCCCTTCTTCAATAACAAGTTCCCCACCAATAACCGTTTTCTCTCCGCCTTGTTCTGTATAATTTTTAGTGTTATACCCCATCGCACTCTACCCCTTTATTATTTTTGTTGTAAGACTTTGATTGCTTCTGGCAAGATCAACTTTCCATCGACACGTTGACTGGCTAAGAAACCAACTTGACCTGTCGTTGCAAATAATTCGTTTAATCGTTTGAATGAACGACCTTGACGATCCGCAATCCAGTAGTAACCAAAGTCACCGAAAGCAATCGACTTCACTCCACTCGCTATTGTAGGTGCATAAGCTGATGTATAGATTGGACGATTCAATAAAGTATCTGGCGTACCCGCTGTTAATGATGGTTGCCATAAATATTGTCCTTGGCCATCCTTTAATTTTCTAATTGCTTTTACTGTTGCATCATTCATAATGAATACTGCATTTTTACGATAAGGCGCCTTCAAAGAAAACACTAAATCAATAATCTCATCTGCAGTAATAGCTGTGGTAGATGCTGCTGTTACTCCAAGTTCAGCACCGCCAGTATCATTAAAGATTCCCGTTGGTTTTCCTTCGCCATTACCTACAAGAAATGCCTCTTCCTCTTTAGCACCAATTCTTCGAGCAAACTCAGTTGAAATATAGTTCTCTAAATTAAACACACTATCATTTAACAATTCATCTGAAACCTTTAACATTGTACCAAGCTTGTATGCGCCGATGGATGTTTGTCCAAATGCTGAGTCACTTTCTTCAAATTCTTCACCCTCATCAAGCCATGCAGCAGACCCTTTCGTTGTTACAACTGGAATCTTACGGTCACCACTCGATGTCTTAACTACTTTTGCTAATTGACGGAATACATTTTCTTCTTCTAGCGTTTGAACAAGTGTACGCTCAAATTCATCTGGAACTAAAAAACCACCTTCCGAGTCAGTTCCTACGGAAAGTGAGTTCATAACTTCTTGTGTTGGTGCTTTACTTCTCATTGCATTCCAAAATGCATTTTTATATTCGTCTGACGCTCGACCTTCTTTTGATTCCATGCCTGGCACAGAAGGTTTACCAATGATAGGTGTATTTATTGGTCGATTTAACTCTGCATCTAATGCTTCTTGCCTTTCTAATCGTTGGATTTCTTTACCTAAATTCATAATATCTTCTTCCATACGATCGTACATCTGCGCATCTTCAGCTGATACTAAACCATCACTTCCTCGTTTTGTATCTAAAAATGCCTTAGCTGCCTCCCATGCTTTTGCTCTTTTCTCTCGTAATTCTAAAATTTTATTCATATTGATTTCCTCCTAATATTTCAATAGATTAAGCCGCTCATAAAGCGGATCAACTGATTGTTTTACTTGTGGTTTTTGTATTTTGTTTAACAGTGAATTTGTAACTGCTCGCCTACTAAAAACGAAACTATTTTCAGGTTGGTTTTCATCTTTACCATTTGCGAACATAATGGCATCCGCAAATCCTAGTTCAATTGCTTTATGTGCATTAAGCCACGTTTCAGCATCCATTAATTCCGATAGTTTATTTCTTGATAAACTTGTTTTAATTTCATAAGCGTTAATAATGCTTTCTTTTACTTCATCAAGCATATGCACCGTCTTTTTCATTTCTTCACTATCACCAATTGCAACAGTAAACGGATTATGAACCATCATTAGGGACGTTGGTGACATTTGAATTTCAGTGCCTGCCATCGCAATCACAGATGCTGCCGATGCGGCAATGCCATCAATTTTCACAATGACATCGCCAGGATATTCCATCAGCATGTTGTAAATTTGTGCAGCTGCAATACAATCACCCCCTGGCGAATTAATCCAAACTTCAATATCGCCTATGCCTTGCACGAGTTCTTCCCTAAAGGCAGATGGTGTGACTTCATCATCAAACCAACTCTCCTCTGCTATTGCCCCATATAAATGAAGGGTTCGCTTGTCGGTTTCATTTTCTTTTGTCCAATTCCAAAACTTCTTCATCTTCGGTTTCCTCCTTTTCATATTTCTTTGCAAACACACCTGCGTCTTGGAGTTTCGTCATATTCCCATTGATTAAATATAAATCTCCACCAAGTTCATCCGGTATCCTGTCTAAGTTCTCAAGTTCACGAATATCATTAGCACTCATCCAGCCATTTTGTCTTGCTGTTGCGTAGCCACTCATTCGTGAAGCATAATCACCCCTAAGCAATCCATCCACATTAAATTTCACAAAGTAAGCTTTCTTTTCGCTATTAGTAAACAATGAACGACTAATTGCTTGCTCCCACCGAATAACCCATGGATCAAGTGTGTATTTAACGAATTCTAATGATTGTTGCTCTATATTAGAAAAGCTCGATTTCTCCAAATCACCGACCATATGAGGTGGTACTCGGAAAATTCGAGCGATCTCGTTAATCTGAAATTTTCTTGTTTCTAAAAATTGAGCTTGATCAGGTGCAATTGCGATTTGTTGATACTTCATACCTTCTTCTAATACAGCAACTCGATGCGCATTACTTGAACCTTGATAAGCTTTATTCCAGCTATCTTTTACCCTTTGTGGATCTTTAATAGTTCCTGGATGTTCTAAGACTCCCCCCGGTGCTGCTCCATTGGCAAAAAACTTTGCACCATATTCTTCAGTAGCCATTGCCAGACCGACTGCATTTTTCGCCATAGCAATTGGTGAATAGCCAACTAAACCATCAAAACCAAGTCCAGGTATGTGCAGAACATCTTCAGCTTTTAATGCAACAGTTGTCTTCTCTGAACCACTCATTTCATCAAATGTTTTGGTGTATAAATAATATAAATTACCTCTAGCATCTCTTTCGACTGACATTTTATTTGGCATGAGTGGATAAAGCGCAATGACTTCACCTTTTCCATTTCGAATAATTTGTGCATACGCATTTCCCCATAATAAAAGATGAGTCATTAATGTTTCTCTAAACACAAATGAACTCATCTCAGGATTTGGTTCGTCATGAAGTAAAAAATATAAGGTATGGGATACCGCTTTTTCTTTTCCACCTGTATCTGTATATTTATATAAGTGCAGTGGTAAACCTGCTACCGCTTCAGCTAATATTCGTACACATGAATATACTGCGGTCATTTGCATCGCTGTAAATTCATTGACTGCTTTTCCACTACTAGAGTTTCCAAAGAAAAAACTATAGTTACTTCCAAATGAATAGTTTTGTGGTTTATCTCTCGCTTTGAAAAAATTTGTAAACCACCGCATATGAACATCACCTCCTCAACATTAAAACACAATCAATCCTCTACCATCATAAACAGAATCACTTGTTCCGCTTCTTCTTATCGCTCGGTCAAGTGCCATAATTGTTGCCACCGCACCATCGATTTTTTCTGTTGATTTTTCTTTATCTGGTTTAATGTTTCCGGCTGGATCTGTTCGAACATGAATGTTATCCATCATCCAACGTAAAACTGGATGCCCACCATGCGCAAGTTTTTCTTCTAATGTTAATTTCATTAGCTCCTTTGATGAAGGACTCATATCTTTAAACCCCTGTCCAAATGGAACGACTGTAAAACCTAATTCTTCGAGGTTTTGCGTCATCTGAACAGCACCCCATCTATCAAATGCAATTTCCTTTATGTTATATTTCTTACCTAATTCTTCGATAAACTTTTCAATATAAGCATAATGAACAACGTTTCCTTCTGTTGTTTGCATATGTCCTTGTTGTTCCCATACATCATAGGGCACTCTGTCTCGATCCACACGTTGCCTAATGTTTTCTTCTGGTATCCAAAAGTATGGCAATATCACATATTTATCATCTTCATATTCTGGTGGAAAGATTAAAACAAATGCTGTGATGTCTGTTGTTGATGATAAGTCTAAACCCGCATAGCACTCTCTACCAATTAAACTTTCAGGGTCAACTGGTAAACCACATCTATCCCACTTTTCCATTGGCATCCATCTGACAGATTGTTTTACCCATTGATTCAAGCGTAATTGCCTAAACAAGTTTTCCTCAGCTGGGTTTTGTTTCGCACTTTCACATGCTTGTTCAACCTTCTCAATATCGACTGTAATTCCTAGCGATGGATTTGCCTTCTTCCAAATCTCAGGATCTGTCCAATCATCATCTTCTTCTGCTCCATAAATGACAGGATAAAAAGTGGGATCAATTTTCCTTCCCTCAAGTACATCTTTTGCTTTTTGATGTACTTCGTAACAAATCGAGTGTTGGTCATTTCCTGCTGTTGTAATTAAGAAGTACAGTGGTTGTTTCCTTGCATCTCCCGAACCATGGGTCATAACATCATATAGCCTTCGATTCGGCTGAGCGTGAAGTTCATCAAACACGACCCCATGAACGTTCAATCCATGTTTTGTATAAGCTTCCGCAGATAGCACTTGATAAAAGCTACCTAATGGTTTATAAATCAATCGCTTTTGTGAAAGAACTGGTTTAAATCGTGCCTTAAGTGCGGGTGATTGTTCCACCATGTCGACAGCAACGTCAAATACAATCGATGCTTGTTGCCTATCCGCAGCACATCCATACACTTCTCCGCCATGTTCAAAATCACCACATGTTAATAGTAATGCAACCGCAGCAGCAAGTTCTGACTTTCCTTGTTTCTTAGCTATCTCAATATAGGCAGTATTAAACTGGCGATAGCCATTCGGCTTCATCGTCCCAAATACATCTCGAATAATCTGCTCCTGCCAATCTATCAAGTCAAAGTTCTTTCCGAACCATTCACCCTTTGTATGCTTTAAACAGTTAATAAAATTAACTGCCATATCGGCAGCATCTTTGTCATAGTATGATTGATCCGCTTTAAAGATTGTCGGTTTATAATTTCCTAGTTTTCTAATTACCACCACCCCCTATCAAACAATCTTAAAAACTTAAATGAATTTATAAAATTTTGCACGACAAAAAAGCCCAGACTAATATCTGAGCTTAAGGCATCTATTTAATAGTTCCACAATCGCACCCGTTTGTTCAATAAGAAAAAGGCTTCTCAATGACAGTCGTGATGATTTGTAAATATTAGGAGAAGTTAATCAATACGTAACCAACATGATTAGCAATTATTAGTGTTCATCGTTCAAAATGGTATGCGTTTTGACACATCCACTATATATCCGTGTCGTTCGGTCCACTCCTGAATCCCATTCCAGAAATTCTCTAGCGATTCCAAAAGTTTTTCGGAGTCGGAAAGCTGACCAGACATTACTAACTGGCACAGAAGGTCATAACCTGAAGGAAGATCTGATTGCATAACGGCTTCAGTTAAAACCGAAGCGCTCGTCGTATAACAGATGCGATGATGCAGACCAATCAACATGGCACCTGCCATAGCCACCTTTACAGTCAAGGATGGTAGAAATGTTGTCGGTCCTTGCACACGAATATTACGCCACTTTCCTGCATATTCAAACAGTTCTTCTACGATAAGGGCACAAATCGCATCGTGAAACGCTTGGGCTTCTACCGATTTTGCAGTTTGATATACCTTCTCTAAGTATCCACCTGAATCATAAATCGGCAAAATAGAGAAAAATTGACCATGTGTAAGTGGCCAATCTGATTCCACCTGTGATGCATAATCTAGTAGAATCTCTTCACTATCAAAATTCACTTCCACCTTCCACTCACCAGTTGTCCATTCATGGCTGAACTCTGCTTCCTCTGTGGACAGGACACACATCATCTCAATATCCGAATAGGGCCCATCAGCCTGACGACCAAGAGAGCCATAAACACCAATAGCCTTAACGACATCCCCATAATTATCCAATATTCGTTCCTTAATTTCATGAACAATCTTCATTCTATCTTCTCTAGTCATTTTTATTGGTCCATTCACTATTCTCATTCCTTCTTCAAATAATTTTAGATGTGCTTATCTAAATAAGAATATTTGGAGAGCACTATTCTTATTCAGCTATAAATACTCGTCTTCCTAAGCTCCTTCAATCTTTTAATAATAATTATAGCATCTAATCTTCAACTATTCTCCCCGTCTGTTGAACATTCAATTTTGTTTATATCCTATCATAATTATTCGTACTTCTCTATTTCTTACTGACTAGATTCGTCTTCTAAGGCCTCGTCATCTTTTTCATATGAATCTTCAACAGCCTTACGTAAATATTCAACATCAAACCCTGCACTATTATAACCCTCTAAAATAGTTGAATAATAGTAACAACTCGGTTGTTCAAGTGGTTTGCCTTCATTCATAATATAGACCGTTGCATTGACGGTTTTTTTGTCGACTTTAACTTTCATCATTTCTTTTCTATACAGATGTGGCCATCCTTCATAACGGTCAAGTGCTTTTTCGTCATTGGGCGTAATCTGCCACACAAGGACCGGAACGCTTTCTCCCTTGCATGGTTCAACCGTTGCAACAGCATGCGCGTGTGGCCCCCTAAAAACGAGTTTGTGGTCCTTTATTTCACTTGTTCCTACTACTTTTGCGGTTGGACATCTGTTTGACATTTGTTCTAGATTTAAATTCGATCCGTAGGCAATATATAATTTCTCCATCATTCATTTCAATCCTTTCACAATTTAATCTTGAATAATTCCGGGTGGCTTATCCAACTCGGAACCTCCATGCTGCTGATCCCGATAAAGGTTTAGTTAAGTGTAATCTACAGTTTGCGAATTCCTCTCCAATCAATCCGATTCGGTTGAGATATGTTCGCATGGCGAATTTTTCATTTTCAACTTGGGGCTTTTTCGATGATGCACTTTTCTGTGTTAATGCTTGGTTGTTGATTGCTAAGGATAAAACGATAAAGCTTCTAATCTTACCAGCGTGAAGAACGCTGTTAAAGCCACGTAATTCAACTGTTCGATTCCTTCTAAAAAAGCTATGTAGATTTAAGAAATGGTATCGGCTATTATGGTAGTGTCTACTTCTGCTTTCGCTGTATCCTTCATACCAAATGTTTTCAATTTCTCGCATTGTCTTTGGCTTTTTCCGATTCATCTTTTCTACTAAAATGTCATCCATCCGTTTGCAATAACGCATTCTCTCATTCTTGATTTCTAGTGCTTTGTAAAATAAGTCGTTTCTACTTGCGATGATGTTTACAAAGTTTCGTATGCTTCTTGGTGTATGTGTGCTCCCGTCCAAATGAATATGAATGCCGCAAGATGAATTTGTAAAGGCTCCGGCTTTTCGTATCCTTCGAACAAGCTCCTGTAAAGTGTCAATGTCTTTTCTGTAGGTTAAAATTGGGCTTACAATTTCAACGCTGTAATCTCTGTTTGCATTAACCCTTCTGCCGCTTCGACTAACTTGCGTTCGAATACTTCCGTCATAAGCAAATTCCCATATACGTCCGTCTGGAGCCTTCACTTTCTTCACATCGTAATATGTTCCGCCTTCGATGTATTCGCCTTCAAGAAACTTTGCCGCTACTTTCGCTGCTTTTTCTCTTGTAATTCCTGTAAATTCAATTTCAATTCCAAACTTTGCGTTTAACATTTTATCATCCCCTTTTAGAGTGTATGTGTGTTTTCGTTACATACATATATCACTATAAAAGCCTTATATAGCAAGTGTTATCTACACTTATTCGGATGTATTTTTATTGTTCGATGATTAGACACTTATCGACTCCAAACACAATCCCGAGTGAACTTCCTTTATCCCATTTTATGTGTATGGTTCCAATATCATCAACGAAGGAAACTGTTCCTTCATCTCCTGGAATTAAATTTGAATATGGATCATCCATTTCAATCAAACGTACCCTTGTTCCAGTCTGATATTGTTTTTTTAACTTGTTCAGCGATTCTTTCGTTATATTGTTCATGAAGCTTCCTCCATCTTTTTCGTTCTTTTAAATGAAGAATCACCTGACAGTTTTGACATCAAGAGCTTTCTGTCGGCTTTATATTCATCGCCTATAAAATTCAGTTTTAACAGGAAGCATCGAAATGCATATTTTTCGTTTTCGACTTGTTTTTCAACTGCTGTCACTCGTTTTTGCTTCAGAGCTGTTTCGCATAATGCGACAATGAATTTTGTGTATGTTTCTAGTTCCTCGGATGTCAATTCTCTCTCAAACCAAGGAAACTTTATTCGGTCATCTTCTAATTCAATCCTAGTTGATTCAATAGCTAGCGCCTGTTTAATTAAAGTGTTCTTACTTTGGATTAGCTTTTCTAAATTCTCGATTGTTTGTCCATCGAAAGGGTCCCGCGGGTATTCAATGGAAAGTGTATAAGTTTCCGCTTGCTCATCCCGCTCTGCTTCAAAGCTATATTTACTTTCTAATGTTTGGATTAACGCGTCATTAGCCGGTCCTTCCAGCGTTCCAACCCTATCAACTACATATTCTCCAATTTCGTAGGCAAAGCTTGGTGTTCCTTTGTAATCAAAAGGAATATTCAAATGTTCGCTTATTGCTTCCACTAACTTTTTCCGTTCTTTTCCCTTCATATTAAACTTTACAATCATTTTTTATTCCACCTTTCAATTTTGGTACATACATATATCACTCTAAAAGGTGTTTATATCAAGTGTTTTGAACAGATTCCATCTGACTTTCTAATCTTTATTTAATTGTATGGAAATTCCAGTCAAAACATATATAACACAAGGAAGTGCGACTCCGTTCCCCCACATTTTATATTCAGCTGTATCGGAATGTGGCTGGCTTAACCATTTAATGATTTGTTTCCTGGTTTTAGGTCGTTTATTTTTACTGATTAACTGTCGGTGTGTTTCCCATACTTTCTCCCAAAAGTTAATCTCTTCATCCGATGGGTTATCTTCTCCCAAATTGTCGCACCATCCATCTGGGAAACCTTGCAATCTTCCACATTCGGTAGGAGTAAGCCTTCTCACAATTAAATCTTCTATGTTTACTAATGGGGGATCCTTATAATCGGTAGCAACAAGCGTACTAGCAAGTTCTTTTTCTGCACTTGTAAAATGTGAGTTTTTACTAGATGAATAGGTTGATTGTTTTCCTTTACTTACATCATCTTTATTACTAACAATTGCAATCCCGCCTTGATTACTGTTTGGTGAGTTACCTGATGTATCTATTGTTCTTGATACATCACTTTCATAAATGTTTGCTCGAACGTTAACCGTTCCTTCAGATGTCAAACGAATATCAAAGGTTTTCGGTTTCTCTAAAACAAATGGCTGATTGTTTCCACCAGTTCCATATAACGACACAACGGTCTGGGCAACATCAACTGGTCCTTTAATTCTTGCATCCCTTCCATGGTTATCAAGAACAAGTGGGGGATGATTTGATTTTGCTCGTAAAGTTGCTGTTACCTCTTTGGTTACATCCATTCGGCTACCACCTTGGTCATTTAAGCAGATATTGCTTGTTTCTCTAGAACTTTTTGAAGTATCTCTGGTAGTTCCTTGCCCCGCTTTTTTGCTCTGCGTAAAATGCCCTCGCAAGCTCTCTGACTCAAATAATATTTCGGATGCACTTCTTCCATTAAAATCTGCGACAAGAAAGATTCGTTTTCTTCGCTGGGGTACTCCCCAATATTGCGCATCAAGGACTCTCCAGGAAATTGAGTAGTTATCTCCCAACACTTCACCTGCGTTTTCCCATTTGTCTGGTTTAGGGATATCAACTTTCTCGGTCTTGACCTTACAGAATTCCTCGATGACACTTTTGAAGTCTTCTCCTTTATTTGAGGAGAAGGCTCCACAGACATTTTCCCACACTGCATATCTTGGATATTCACCATTTGTTTTACACCTCATTTCCTTTATAATTCGCATCGCTTCATAAAATAAAGAGGACTGACTTCCGTCTAGTCCTGCACGTTTTCCTGCAATTGATAGATCAGTACATGGTGAACCAAAAGTGATAATATCAACTGGTTCAACCTCTGCACCATTAATTGAACTAATGTCCCCTAAATGTTTCATCTGAGGAATTCGTTTTGATGTAACCCGAATAGGAAATGGTTCAACTTCAGATGCCCACTTTGGTTCAATCCCACTAATGATACCTGCAAGCGGAAACCCCCCAGAACCATCAAAAAGCGAACCTAAAGTAAGTCTACGCACTTTCACTCACCTCAAGTTCGCTATAAGCAATCTTTTTATTATTTCGAATAACATACACATCTTCATCTGTACCAACTTGTTCAATGTATCTCTTCGCAATCACATCACAGAACTTTTCGTCTAATTCAATCATGTAACATATTCGGTCGGTTTGTTCAGATGCGATCAAAGTTGAACCAGATCCACCAAACGGGTCAAGTACAATACTGTTTGTTAAACTTGAATTCATGATTGGATAAGCAATTAAGGCAATTGGTTTCATCGTTGGATGATCGGCATTTCGTTTTGGTTTATCAAATTCCCAAATGGTCGATTGTTTCCTATCTGAATACCAACGGTGCCTACCCTTCTTTTTCCAACCAAATAATATCGGTTCGTGTTTCCACTGATAAGGTGAGCGACCAAGTACAAGCGATTGTTTCTTCCAAATACAAGTTCCAGATAAATAAAAACCAGCTTCTTCAAATGCTCTACGGAAATTAAGTCCTTCTGTATCCGCATGAAACACATAAATGCTGCCATCTTTCGCAAGTGCATCTTCTGTGTTCGTAAAAGCATCCAATAGAAACTGGTAAAATGTATCGTTATTCATATTGTCATTTTTAATTTTCCCCGCACTGCCTTCATAATCAACATTATAAGGTGGATCAGTGACAACCAAGTTTGCTTTTTTATTCTCCATTAACTTATCAAAAGTTTCTTTTTTCGTACTATCTCCACATACAAGTCGATGTCTACCTAAAACCCAAACATCACCTTGCATTGTTATTGGTGGGTTTTGAAGTTCTTCATCGACATCAAAGTCATCATCTTCTACTCCATCTCGAAGTGTATCTTTAAACAAATCATCAATTTCAGCTGCATCAAAACCTGTGAGTGAAACATCAAAATCTGCTGCATCTAAATCCGTCATAAGTACAGCTAGTTTTTCTTTATCCCAATCACCGCTAATTTTATTTAAAGCAACGTTTAATGCTTTCTCTTTTTCTTCATTTAATTCGACCACGACACATTCGACTTCAGTTCGTCCCATGCTTGCCAAAACTTTTAAACGTTGATGCCCCCCAACCACTCTTCCAGTTGTCTTGTTCCAAATGACTGGATCAACATATCCAAATTCTTCAAGTGACCGTTTAATTTTTTCATATTCGCTGTCACCAGGTTGTAAATCTTTTCTCGGATTATAATCAGCGGGAATAAGTTGTTCAACTTTAATCTTCTCTATTATCATATTTACTCACCGCCTGATTAAATTCTTTATACCTTTTCACATCTTCCCAGGGATATAACCAGCTATCAAAATGTCCATAGATCGCCGTGTCTGCGTAATCAACATCTCGTAATTGTAGATACTCGATAATTGCTGCTGGTTTCAAGTTAAATACATCAAGTGCTGCTTGTTCAAGTATTGAATCAGAAACATTTCCCGTGCCAAATGTATTTATTGAAAATGCAACAGGATTTGCCTTTCCTATGGCATATGAAATACTTACTTCACATTTCTCGGCATAGTCACACCACACGATATGCTTGGCAATATGCCTTGCCATATAAGCACCACTTCTATCGACTTTGGTAGGATCCTTTCCTGAAAATGCCCCACCACCATGTGCGGTAAAGCCACCATACGTATCAACCATTAACTTTCGTCCCGTTAATCCTGTATCAGCTGTTGGTCCTCCAACAACAAATCGACCTGATGGATTGATTAAAATTTCTGTATCTTCATCAAACGGGAAGTCTTCAAAAACCTGCCATAAAACATTTTCAATAATATCCTGTTCAATTTCTGCTTGTCTTTTATAAGGCTCGTGCTGTATAGATACTACGATTGTTTTCACTCTAACTGGTTGATTATTTTTATATTCAATCGTGACCTGTGCTTTTCCATCTGGAAAATAACCTTTAATAATTTTTCCTTTTCGGACTTCATCTAATCGTTTTACAATTTTATGTGAAAGCACTAATGGTAATGGCAGCATTTCCTTTGTTTCATTTGTCGCATAACCATACATTGTTCCTTGGTCACCTGCTCCAATTGTTCCGTAAGGCTCTTTGATTCTCTGACGAGCTTCAAGTGTTGTATCTACCGCTTGTGCAATATCTGTACTTTGTTTCTGTACATATACAGATAATTTAAAATCTGTAGGTTTGTAACCCACATCAACTAATACACTTTTTACAACATCTTTAAGATTAAGTTTTTCGCTACAGGAGATTTCGCCCGCCACGATGATTCTTCCTTTTGTCGCAAGCACTTCACACGCCACACGTGAAGCTTTGTCTTTTGTTAAACAAGCATCCAAAATACTATCTGATATTAAATCACAAAGTTTATCCGGATGACCCGCACATACACTTTCAGCTGTTAAATATTTAATCGTCATCACATTACCTCGTTTCAGTTATTTGCCTTTATGCATCGTTAATAAGCGCTCCATCATATCATCTTGTGGATTCGCACCAATGAATTCTGTTGCACTGTTTTCTCTTATAATTTGATAAATTTCAAGCCAGAGTCGATTGGTTTGTGTCATAAAGTTTTGACTCATAGCAACATACGGGCTTTGCATAGCATTTCCCGTTGTTGGATGTTTTGCTAAAAAGCCAAACTCTGTCACAGCTGCCTCGCACTGCATCCATCTTGCTGCACTCATTGCGTACCTCTCCAAAAGTTGCGGCATGATTAAATGAGCACAGTCCCTTTCATTTAACCAATTCCACGTTTCTTCATAAATTTCCGCCGCTTCAAGAGTGGAACCATCCTTTTCTGTGGCAGATAGCATCTCCCTTGGCGGTGGCATTTCTTGTCCTTGAAGATCTGGCGCATGTGTAAATTCAAGCACTTCTAATTTTCGTCTACCTGGATTTCCATCTTCTAACTTCTCATATAATGGCTTTCTTTTTCGTCCAGAGCCAACCCGAGCACCGCCCCTATTCGTTCCATCCTTGGCCATTTCAACACCTCATTTCTGCTCGCCCCCTATATACCCTCTTTGAAATCGCGACTTTTTGCGTGACGTTCCCCGCCCGTTGTCCACATCATAAGTTGTAGAGATTGATTACCCCCTACCCCTTCGCCAACGATCACCATCTCGTGCGGTAATCGATGAGTGACAAGGTGTGCAAACAGACATCAGATTGCTTTCGTCATGCGTTCCACCTCTTGACAGCGGTAGGATGTGATGTACTTCTTGCACTGGGGTCAGCTTCCCGTTTCGCTTACATTCCTCGCAGAGCGGGTTCTTTGCAACGTAACGGTCACGTATCCTTTTCCATGCACGTCCGTATCGCTTTGCGGTGTTTGGATCACGTTGATACCTTTCATATCTTCTTGCCTCTGCCTTCCGGTGTACATCACAAAAGCGTTCATCCGTTAACTCAGGACATCCTGGCTGTGAACAAGGGCGCTTTGGTTTCCTTGGCATAACTTTCACCTCCAAACAAAAAAGCCCCCGCAGGATTTCTCCCACGAAGGCTCGCAATATTTTGTCTATATTAATACCATAACATGCTCAAAGTCAAAAAGCGTCCGCAATATTACTCACTTGAATATTCAAAGGTCCATTTTGTTTCTCTTTGATACTTTTTCCATACTACCACTATAACCTGCGTAATGTCTAAATGCATCCGCGATTTTACTCACTTGCCATAAAGCAGTAGTGTCAACCTATCCAATGCTCTATTCTTTTTGTTGTAGGCAGATGACCTCTCAATCTTAAAGTAATCACAAATTGTATGCACAGCTTCGGTTCGTCTTTGGTCTTCCACCATATAAAATTCATACAGAACAAACTGTTCATCTTCGGTTAACTCATCCCAAGCAGGCTGGAACCAATTCATATATTCGATGGCTTGTCTTAACCTTTCTTTCAGCACATCAATTTTATCGATGCTATAAGCAATACGATTTTCATTGGCTTTAGGATTGTGTACGGAAGGCATGCCATCATTTACTGGTGCACTTGGGGACATCATTCCATCATGAAGGATTGCAATATCGTCATCGGTATTATCTATAATGTGTTTCATACTATTATAATCTTTTATCACATCAATCGTTGCTGCTCGTTTATCTAGGTAGTGCCATACAATATTCATACAGGAATTCCCCCTTTTAACGTTGCTTTCACCGCATCAATGAGTGCTGACTGCGTATTATTCTTTTTATTTAAAGCATCCATCACTCGTTCGTCCATCGTATCTTTTGCGATTAAATGATGGATAATCACTGTGTCTGTTTGTCCTTGCCTGTACAGCCTTGCATTTGTTTGTTGATAAAGTTCTAAGCTCCAAGTGAGTCCAAACCATACGAGTGTTGAACCACCCGCTTGTAAATTTAAACCATGTCCTGCGGATGCGGGATGAATGGCTGCAATTTGAATTTTTCCCTCGTTCCATTTTTTAATGGAATCACTACTTGTTAAAACTTCTACCTTAAATCGGTTTTGTATTCGGAGCAGGTCGTGTTTAAACCAATAAGCAATTAATACTGGTTTACCATTGGCCGCTTCAATGATATCTTCTAGCTTTTCGAGTTTTCGGTCATGTATTTGAGTGACAGAACCGTTATCATCGTAAACTGCACCATTTGCCATTTGAAGAAGTTTATTTGATAAAGCCGCTGCATTTGAAGCGGTTATGTCCTCCCCTTTTATCGTTGTAATCAAATCACGTTTCATGACATCAAGCGTTTCTTTTTCTTTCTGATTTAACGAAACAGGCATTTCATTCATGACTAAATCGGGTAGTTTTAAATAGTCCGTCCCTTTCATGCTGATAGTGATATCGCTTATTTTTTCATATATCGCTTCTTCCGCCCCTGGTTTTGGTTTATATGAAAAAATCATATGTTGATTTCTTTTGTCAGGATCAAAGTATGATTCTCTGAAACGTCCGATGAATTTTCCTAGTCTTTCACCCATATCAAGTAATCGGTACTCCGCCCATAAGTCCATTAAGCCATTCGATGAAGGTGTTCCTGTTAAACCAACTATTCTTTTAATATTAGGTCTCACTTTCATCAAACTTTTAAATCGTTTTGATTGATGAGATTTAAACGATGATAATTCATCAATAACGACCATATCAAAATTAAAATCGATACCGCTTCTAGCAATCAACCATTCTACATTTTCACGATTAATGATATAAATGTGGGCATCTGAATATAGTGCTTCTAAGCGCTCTTTTTCTGTCCCAACAGCAACTGCATAAGTTAATCCTTTCAAGTGAATCCATTTTTCAATTTCTTCTGGCCACGTATTTCTAGCAACCCTGAGTGGTGCGATTACTAAAACCCTATCAACTTCAAATCGTTCTAACATCAATTCATAAATAGCAGTCAGTGTAATCACACTTTTACCGAGACCCATTTCAAGAAATATTGCCGATATAGGATTTTCTATAATAAAGTTTGTTGCAAACTCCTGATATTTATGTGGCTTGAATTTCATCCAACATCCCTCCAATACTTTCAGGATCATCTAGACAAAAGACGATAAAACCTAGTGATTCTAACTGCTGTTTTCTTTTCTGCTGAAGCGGTCTGAGTTTCTTGCCAGAGGCTTTCACTTCAACAAAGCCGATTTTTCCGTTTGGCAGTAACACTAACCGATCGGGCAATCCATCAAAACCTGGTGATGTAAGTTTAATAGATAAACCCTTCATATTTTTGACCGCTTCGCTTAATTTTAACTCGATAGATTTTTCTCGCATTCCAAACTCTCCTGTTCCAAACATTTTTAAACTTTCTTACGCGCGTATATGCGTATTTGCGTGATTTCATTCTATATTCTTATATTTTCCTAATATCATATTTTTCTTGGAACATTGGAACAGGTTTTTTACAAACCCTTATATGACATAGGTTGATTGCTGTTCCTAACTATGTGACGAACTTCTTTTATTTTGTTCCAGGAACATAATATTCTGTTCCAATGTGATGTTTTTGTTCCAAACTCGATTTTTTGGAACGTCACTTTTTTAATTCATACACCCACTGCGTTCCGTAAATGGGAAGTCTCTTTTTCTTTGATAAACCTGTCCAGCCACCAATGCTGGCCATAATGGTAGATATTTCGTTACCATCTATCCGTCTTAAATTGGAACGTTCCTTTTGGAAACATTCGCACCAAATCTCCATATTAGAAACATGCTCCCGTTTCCAAACACCTTGTTTTGGACTATCACCAAATTCAGTTCCATTGATAAATGCTCTACGTTCAAATAAGTCCATCTCATCCCAATCTTCAGGTAGCAAGGTTTCAAGATATTCACGAACCAAACCTTCTCGCTCGTCCGATTCCATCGCCATTCGTTGTTCTTCTTTCGCTAGTTGGTCAATATCATGCTCGAGATATAGCTTTTCACCTTGCTTCACGTATTCGAGTGTTTCTGCCCATATTTGCAGCACTTCCTCTTCAGTAACTTCCCACGATTTCTTTACTCCATCGCCTGGAGTTTTCACAGGCCAAAATCGTCTGTTACCTGTCGTATCTCTTAAATAACCTTTTTCAGCATTAGTTGTTCCAAAGAATACACACTGTCTTAAATGTGGTGTAACTCTTTTCGCAAAACTTGCTCGATAAATGTCGTTTTGTCGTGAAAGGAAACTTCTCAGTGTTTCTACTTCTGCTTTTTTAAGTCCAGCGAGTTCTCCGATTTCAATGATCCAGTAACCTTGTAATTTCTCAGCAGCTGTCTTATCTTTTGTATCTGATAAACTTAAACTATCGGAAAACCACTCGCCACCAAGTCTAGCAATTAAAGTACTTTTACCGACTCCTTGCGGTCCGTTTAAAACGAGCATTGAATCAAATTTAATGCCAGGTGTGAGAACTCTAGAAATTGCCGCACATAATGTTTTTCTTGTTACAGCACGAACATATGGATTATCATCCGCTCCTAAATAATCAATTAATAACGTATCGACTCGCGGCACTTTATCCCACTCGGGCAATTCATCAAGGTAATCTCGAATCGGATGATATGACCTATCATCAGCAACTTTCGCAATGGCGATATCATAATTTCTAGCTGAAAACGTTCCATAGTGCGTATCGATATAACTAACTAACTGAGCATCATCCGCATCCCGCCAATATTTAGATGGATGCGACCAAGGAACAGGACTAACAATCTCCAAGTTGTCTGATAGCTCATTAAAAACAATCCCTTGAAGGTTTTCATCATGTTCCAAAATTAAAGTAAGGTTTCTAAGTGTATTTTTAACTGCACCTGTTTTATCAAGCTCAAGTTGTCTTTCCCAGTCATCTTCTGTAAACTCAATTTCCGCTTGTTCTTTACGTTCTTCTGCGAACTGCACTTTCACTAGCTCATCCTTTAAAGCAAACTCAGTCATAGCCTTAAAGGATGGGAGTTTTGTTACTGCAGTTGAATATGATGTTTTATCATCTAAATCTTGAAACAAATGCAATCGAACTAGGTCAAACGCATTGAGTAAGTTCCCTGAAGCAGGATCTGTTGCATGATGGCTATAAGCAAACTTTCCGTTATATACAACGACCCCAGCAGACGAATCAGCTGGTATATAATCAAATCTTCCTTCCATCAAACTTGGTTCATACACATGCGATAAAAAACTATCAATGGCTTCCTCGATAGAATAAGCCCTACAAAAGGCACCAATAATACCATCCTTCTCTAATGGGTCAGCTTGTTTTTTTATGTTTCGTTGTACAACTTCGGATTGTCTTGATGAAACAGGCCATGTTGTCGTATCTCGCCAATCGTCATATTTCGACAAATAGAAATCAGGATCTAATAACTCACCATCTTTTTGTTCAAAAAAGAACTCACCGTTTGAAGGTGTCGATGGCCAGTACATTAATCTTGAGGGTTCATATGTTGTATCATCAAAATAATCAATACCGATTTCTTTTGCGACCATTCTTGCAACTGCTGGATATTCATCTTCCGAAACATCACGTTTAAGCGGAATAATTAAACGTAACCTTGGTTTTTCAGGAGTGTGTTTATGTGTTGAATATACGCAGCACTTAAAATCATAAAGAAGTTCAATTTGATCCCAAATACCAGGTACTGCATAGTCCATATCAAGAGTAAGAAGTGAACGAGACAAAACATGTCCGTTCCTTCTTTTCCCCTGCTTTAAAGCACCGCCAACAAAGCCGCCAACATCCTTTGTTGCATCTTGTTTTGCACGATTCATTTTTCTATATTCATCTACCGTTTCAGTTGTACGGATTGTCTGATTTACAAGATTAATAAACTCGTCCCACGTTACATCTTTGTTCTTCCACTTTCTGTCCATTCGACTATTTCCGACAGCTATTTTCATATCGATTACCTCCAATGCTTAACTGTCCATTTCAATTTTGGGTAAGATTCCTTTTGCTTTTAGTAAGTCATAAATAAATAATCGACCTTTTTGCGTCCAGTACGTATGAACTTTTGAACGATCATATCCATTACTATCTTTAAACGTATGTGTTTTAGTTGTCGTATAACCGAACTCCGCATGGTTTTGATAGAGCAACCAAATCTTCCCTTGTTTATATTGAACACCTTGCTCGTGTAAATACTTATTTAACCAGCGAGCAGACTTACCATAATCTTTTGCAATCACTGAAATCGCAACTGCATCTTTACAATTTAAAACAATGTCGTAATAACTCGCTTTTGGCTTCATTTCAACAATTTGCTGTTCCTGGACTTTCACTGTTTCTGATAATTGATTATTTTTTAATCGCTCTGCTTTTAATTCTTCTAACGCTTTAATCAAAATATCTGGATTAGCTAATACTTCATCCACTGCGTACAATCCATGTTTTCGAATTGACGGAAGGACGTCATGTGTAATCCATCTTCTGAATTTTTTAGCATTTGGCTTTCTTGAAAGAAAAACAATATTATAAAGTCCGCTTTCATTTACAATTGACAATTTCTGTTTTCCGCCAAGGGTGTCGAACAGACCGACACCTTTTTCATCTCCTTCTAAACGTGCAACAACATCCCTATTATTCTTGATTTCTAATGCATCACACACATCTTTTGCAACCCACCAAACACTGCCATCTTTCACAATAGTTCTTACTTCGTTCCCTTCGAAGTTAAAAGTTTTAATATTGTTCATCATATAAATGAACCTCCCACAAATAGTTGTAGAGTAAATAAATTTACCCTCACCTATATGCGAAGAAAAAGGGGGATTCGAACCCCCTAAAATTAATCTTTTTTATAAAAACTTGTATCAAACCCATCCGCACGTAATTCTAGCGTTTCTGCCCAAGGTGGAGATAGACTCATTAAATCACTGATATATTCGACCGTTACATCGTTTGGTGCTTCAATGACAATTTCATCATGTATGTGCATGACAATTCGAAAACCTTCATCATGAACACGTTGCAAAGCAAAACATAATAAATCCCTTGATATTGCTTGCACAATATTCTCGACAAACTTCGGACCATAGCTGAATATTCGTTCCCACTTCTTTGTCGCACCAATCCCTTCATACGAAACAGACTCATTACCAAAGCTATTTATCCCAATTCGTGGTTTTACATAAGAGAGCCATCTACCGGAAGGCAAACCAATCAGCAACATGCCACTTTGATATTCAAACTTAATGCCATGGATCATATGTGCTTTTCGTTGTCTCACAGTTTCTTTTGCTGCACGATCAACATCCCACCAAAATTTCACTATTTTTGAATTTGACTGCCGCCACACATCGACAAGTGATTTTAATTCATATTCTTCAAGTCCCATACTAAGAGCACCCATTGATTTCAACGCACCAACAGAACCTCCATAACCAAGCGCAAGTTCTGCAATTTTTCCTTTTTGTCTTAATGGACTGTCTTTTGAAATTTCATCCAAGGGAACTTTAAACATCTGCGCAGCCGATGCTTCATAGATTTTCCCGTGTGATGCAAACACTTCATTCCGCCATTTTTCACCTGCAATCCAGGCAATCACACGTGCTTCAATTGCACTAAAGTCAACGATTATGAAGCGATTGTTCCGAATAGGAACAAATGCGGTCCTTATAAGCTGAGAAAGTACACTCGGAACTGATTCATATAAAATTTGTAAGGCTTCAAAATTACCTTGTTTCAATAAAGCACGTGCTTCATCTAAATCAGAAATATGGTTTTGTGGTAGGTTTTGAACTTGAATTAACCTTCCTGCAAATCTCCCCGTACGATTTGCACCGTAAAACTGAATCAATCCCCTCGCTCGTCCATCACGACAAACAACATTTTCCATAGCCGCATATTTTTTCACGCTGGATTTTGCGAGTTGTTTTCTCAATTGAAGCACTTCCTTAATTTCACCTTCATTAGTTTCAATTAAATGTGTCACTGCAGCCTTATTTAAACTATCTGTTTCTACCCCTTTTGTTTGTAACCATCCCCGCATTTGCTTTACAGAGTTCGGGTTTTCTAGCTTAGTAATTTCCTTCATACGACTAATTAACTCGCCACGAATTAGGTCATCACACTTAATGGCCTGAGTAACTAACTCCAAATCTAGCTTTATTCCCCTATCATTTATTAACTGATCAAGAAGATAGTTATCCCACTCTGCTTCGGGCATTGGAAATTTAGATAGTTTATCTTGTATCGCAATTTCAGTTTCTACATCACGTTTGTTGTATGCTTTAAAACTGTCCCATCGATTAGGGTCATGTTCTTTTAGATTTCTTGTTCGGCCGCCATTTGTTTTTGTTGGTCTACAAGGAATAGAGAAAAAACGAATTAAATCTTTTCCTTCCGACATCTTTTGTTTATCTGCTCCCGTTACCATTGCAACTCCTTCTAAAGATAACGGTAAGCCTAAATAAGCAGACCACACCATTGTGCATCGCCAATCAACAGGTGATAAATCTCGCTTAAAATGTTTACTTAAACAAATCCGTTCAAACTGAGCATTAAAGGCCCATTTCGTTATATTTTCATTAAATATCGCTTGTTCAATTTCAGACGGGATAGACTCACCGTTTGCCAAATCGATGACATGAACAGGTCCACTATCTACGCTGTAAGCAAATAGCATTACTTCAAAATCATCTGCCTCCACATAGCGATAGACCCCGCTTTTAGCGAGGTCCACACTACTATACGTTTCAACATCGATATGCATTGTTTTCATGATAAGAAGTCATCATCCACATCAGTAGCAAAATCTACCGATGCATCCGTACGACCACCTAATGGCTCTCCATCACGAATCTTTTGAATGTTACCAAGACCACAGGCAATCCCTCGGTTACCATTTGAATTAAATGCATAAAAGTTAATACTTACACGAGCATATACACCTGAATAAACTTCTGAACGCTCTAAAATTGGATTAATGTCAGCATCTACAATCTGTGGTGGTGTAATGCTGTTTGCATTAACAAAGAAACTATCTGCATACGCTTCATCATCTGAACGGTCAATATCTCCATCACGAAGCGGTAATTTTAACGACTGCTTGTTTGGAATTTTCCCACCAAACTTTCCGCGTCCTTCTTCAATTGCAGCATCGACTGCTTTTTCAATTGCCTCTAAAGTTTTCGTATCACTTTTTGGAATAATAACACTCACACTATACTTTTCTTTTCCACCATTGATTGACTTTGGCTCCCACACGTTGGCATAAGATAATCGCACTACCCCTGTAATTACTTTTGTTGGATTTTTTACTGTTTTCGACATAATTATTTCTCCTCCATAAATTCATTTTTTGCTGTTGATATATTTATTTCTGGACGCTTATCCGTTATTGGAACAAGCGTTGGTTTCCCTCTTGGCTTAGTAATGAAATCACCAAGTAGTTCATTAAACTTCTTTTTACCCATCAGTTTTTCCATATTGGTTATCGTTAGCAGACTTTGCTTGTAAATATCTTCATAGCCTGCCTTCTTTGCAGCTTCAGCTACCGCTTCTTCATCTGTATATTTACGATTAGACCGACCTTCTACAACCTTAAAACCTTTCCACTGTTTTCCTTGTTGAACAGCGGCATTCGTTGCATAAGCAAATATTTCATTTGCCCATTTAGTAAGGTCATTCACATGAAGCAAGATTTCTGCAATTTCATCATCTGTTAATAAAGGCGGATTTTTAAATTCAAATTTTGCTACCTTAAAATTTTCTTCCGCCCTTGCTTTGCACTCCACAGATGCCCTACAAAACCTACACCAATCACCAGGCTTATATTCGCCATCACCTTTGAACGCTAATTCTGCTTTTGGTTTAAGTGTATTTTCCGCCCAATCTATAAGATTCGTTTTGGGTATTTCAAAGGTTGAGATGTTTTCACGTCTCGGTTGATAAATGGTCATTTTTACTACATTGATATCATAAATTGCATCAAATAGATTAAGCGCCCCTAATGCATATAGCATCATTTGCGGATTATTTTCTGCTTCAACTAAAACACCTTGTCCATATTTAAAATCAATAACATGAGCTACATCGTCTGCAACAATCACACAGTCCCCTGTTCCAAACCCTTCTGGTACATAATTTGAAAAGTCCAATCGCTGTTCAATCAGAAGAAGTGGATCTTTCGTTATTTGTTTTACTGCCGCTAGTTCTTCCAAGATAAACTGGACATACTCATCGGTATAACGTTCCATCTCTTCAGAATCATAAATGGATGTTGGTTTCTTCGTTGGAATCTTTAACGCTTCTCTAAGCTTATGTTCCCCCAGTTCATGAGCGGCTGTTCCTTCCTTAGCCGCTTCACCACTAGAATCATCAAACTCTAATTCAAGACGTGCCGATGGAGTACAATTCATCCATCGATGTGCTCCTGACGCAGATAAAATGGCATGTTTCGTCATTTCAATTCCTCCGCATCTTTCATCAATGCTTCATAGTCTTTTTCTTCAATTTCGCTTAACTTAGTTGCACCATATTTTTCAAGTAACTTTTTAATATCAGATGTAAAACCCGCTTGGCTCTTTTGTGCAAGTAGTGTACGAACTTCTTCAAGTGATATTTTTTGCTTTTCCGGCTTCGCTTTTTTAACTGGTGCTTTTTCTTCCGTTCGTGGTGATTCTTCATTACTCGCCAACACTCCAGCAATCGTCTGAAGTGAGCCAGCTAAATTTTGCAAATCAGTGACTACATCAAGAAGTAATTTTGTTCTGCTCATATTAAGCCTCACCGCCTTTCCGAGTTTCTTTTATTTCCACTGTTTCTACTGAGTCACCAGGTGTGATAACAAGCAGATTTACTTTTTTACCAAACAATAAATCTAGCATTCGGCTACGTACAGTTTTACGTTTACCTTCAACTACTCTTGTTTTCTCACCATTTTCATCTTTAACATTGATGATTACCTTGTGTTTTAGACTCATCTGGAAACACTCCTTTCTAAGGGTTTTATTTCGTCCCTTACTAGTAAGCGAAAAATCATGCCCTTTCGAACCCCTTTTTTAAAATAAAATTTAAAAGGCTCAATTAAGAGCCCTTTCTTATCAGTTTTTCTAATCTTCTGTATATTTTATTTAAACGATTTCTGATAGCCGCTTCGGTCACACCCTCTTCGGCAGCAATCTCAACATTTGTTTTTTGGTCGTAAAACTTCTTTTGTATCGTTCTAAATTGTTTATCTGTTAACTGATCCATTGCTTTATGCAATTGTTCGATTAACTTTTGTTTCTCTTCATAGTTCTCCATTTCCAAAATTTCATTAAACGGATCTGCATCCCAATCTGCTAAATGTTTGTTATGTTCAGCTTTTGAATCTCCGTTTTCATCTACATAAGATTCTAAATTACAAGCAATTCGGTAATCATAGCGGCGACCTTCGTCCACTTCCTGATCATCTTCAGAATGTAAATATTCAATATCAACCTCTGTTACACCATTTTCTCCTGGTACGATGGTTGCTATCTTTTTACCTCCTGAATAGTAAATATAAGATTCTCTGTTCTTTTGGCTTGTTTTGTACTTTTTTGTCATTGTTTGGCATCCTCTCCGCCAATTTGCGGAGGGCAAAGGATGCAAACAATGAAGAGCTTGTCCTTTAGTAACCTGACCTTTACTTAAAAAAGTGCGCAACAAGGTAAGGGTACTAATATTGAGACACTACAATCCTGGTATGGATTGCGTACTTCAATATGTATCCTTTGCCCTTATTGCAAATCAGGCATTTGATATTTTTTTAATCTATCTAAAGTGTATAATGAAATTCTGCATTGCGGTCGGACATGGTTATGCCCGTTTTGAGCATAAAAAATAGGCTAATACTACTTCATTTATAAAAATGAAGTAGTATTAGCCCGCATAAAATCAACAAAACAAAAACGGACATGAGCATGTCCGCTTTTTCATAAAGTTACATCATATTTTTTTAAAAAATCTCTTGTTTCATCTACTGATTTCCCTTGAAAATACATTAAAACATATCGATACCATTGATGACTAGTTACTCTTGTTGATAATCGATGTGCGGATTGATCTATAATGTGAAAACTAATTTCAGGTGGTAAGTATAAAGCTATACATATCGCCACTAAAGTTTCCAAGCTACCATTAGATTCACCATTGAAAATCCTTCGTACTTGACGATCATCCATAGGGATTTTTGCTGCTATTTCTTTATAGGTTAACCCGCGCCAATCTTTAACTTTAGCTAAGCAATCACAAAAATCATTACTCATCTTTCCGTACATTTCCATATTCTCCATGATAACTTTTTCCAAAAATAATTCTTGTTTTTCTGGTGTTGAATTTTCGTAGCCTTGATGAAAACTAATATCAAATTCAAATGGGGAGTTCTCATCTCGATTCAGCACACATTCACTATGATAATTTGCACCTATTCTGTCACTCGAGCGTACTGTAATTGTAAAAACCAAACAACATTCATTCATGTTGTGCCTTGCATAATTTGTTAATGTTAAATTACCAAATAAATCTTTTTCAACATATTTAGGAGTGTTTAATACAAAATGCGAATCTATATAAACATAGCGACCGCTAGATGTAAGCTTTGCAAAATCAGCATCAGTGAATGATAATATTCCCGCATCGACTGCTCCAATTGAAAAAGTTTGATTTCTTTCTAATGTTCCTTTTTTAAAACTATGTGTAGGTATATACCTACCATCGATGAAGTTAAATGCACCAATAGCTTCCTCATAACCCACATCAATCATTCTGATTTTCGCAGCCAATCGAGAAACACCAAAAAACTCAGCTAATTTATCGATAGTCTCTTCTATTATAACTAACAAATCATTGGTGCCTTTTTCTTTCATTAAATCCTGAATTATAGAATATGCTTCTTGTTTAAACATATTCAGTGGCATCAATATCTTAGGAGCTAAGCTATTAGCCTGCCATTCCATCCAATCAATATATTCCTTTTTATTACCTTTAACTCCACCTGATACCTTACAATTAATTTTTGTTATATCTTCATCAAACAAATTTTTAAGCATAAATGCTTTTTTATGTAAATGCCAGTGAACACATTCATGAACAATAGTATTATTATATGAACCTAAGTTTCTAAGAAAAAAACAATTAGGGTCTACAAAAATGCTACCTTTTTCAACCTTTTTCTCTATTGTTTTATCATGCGTTTCATCGTAAAATGTACTTACAGTATCCTTAAAATAAATTTGCCCAAAGATACTATTATCTTTTGAAATTCTAGTCATATGAACAGTTAAACCCATCTGTCTTGCTAATAATTCTGGATCTATTTTGATTGGAGTAATTAAAGCTTCTGGATAATGTTCTTTTAAAAAATTAGTTGCCACATTATCTAAATCTTCCTTGTAAATAATGGGTACAAAATATTCAGATAATCCATTTTTGATTTTTTTTCGATTTTTTCTCTGGTTATATATATCGATGTGTTTAATAACAAAATTTTTAAAATGGGTATCCAAATTAATAGTACATTCATAGTGAAACCATTGATAACATATTTCTTGTTCATCAACTAACCGTTTATTTATATCACTAACCTCAATGTGAGCTTCTAATAAAATATCGAAATCGATTTTTGTTCCAGGTAAATCTTCTATGTAAATTTGTTTTATTTCTATATCTGATAAGTTTACTTCATCAATTTCTTCAACAACATTTAGGCGTAGTTCTAAATTTTCTACTTGGTCTGTTATGAAGTCCTGAAGGGCTTCAAACAACTCATTATAATATTTCTCTTTCACATAATTAGTAAATGAATGTTCTAGCCCCATACGCAAGACTCCCTTTCTATTTATATTTACCAATATGCATTTTATACGTGTCCCAGGTAAAGTGTACGATAGTTAATGATGCGTTCATTGCTAATTTAGCGTATCGCACAGGTAATTCTGTATAATTCTTTCCTTTACCATGCCCATCACCTTTATCATTTCTAAGAGAATTTAAACCATCAACTACCTGAATGAAACTACTTAGTATTTTCTTAACATCATTATTATTTTTAGCTGAGACATTTTCTTTCGGATCTAGATTTAATTTTAAAAACACTTGTTTTCTTAATTGTACTACAGTGGATGATGGAGAATATTCCTCGTCAAATTCATCTAAAATGTGTTTGAAACAGGACTCTAATAGTTCTTTAGATTTCCCTATCACATCCGAAGGTGATTCTTCAACTAATGACATCATTATGCTGAGTTGACTAGCTATATAGACATCATTAAACTTTTCTTTGACATCAGTAACCAATGTACTGCTAAATGTTTGATTAGTTGAAAACTTTGACATAAGCGCTTTCAATTTCGGATAAAGATTTCTCTTTTCAACCGTAAGTAAATCTTCAATGTTTTGATATTCTATATATTCAATTAAATCAGTAACTAATTTTATAATTTCACCATCGTCAGCTTGATTTATAAACTCAACAAAGGATTTTCCTTTTGATAACTTATATTGCGTTTGGAGTGGTATTCCAACAGAATTCAGCGTAAAATCATCAAATTCTGAATTACTAAAATTCAAAACATACCCACCATCATTAAAAAAAGTACTAATGAAATTTTTATCATTAAAGCTAAGCAAACCCTTACACACCTCGCAGTCTTACTACATGTTTTAAGGATAACATCGACTCTTTATGCATCAAACGATATGCATAAAGAGTCATAACACTATAATTACTAATCAATCTTTATATCTAGTAATGTCTTTTCAACTGTATCCACAAATAGATTAATAGATTTCAGGAAATCTTTTCCTGATTTATCAGCAATATTTATAAAACAAGCCGTTATTACATAAGGATTAAATATATCTGAATTTAAAGTGAGCGTCTCCGGTCTTTTGTTTAAAAAAGAAGGATACAGTAGAATTACTTTTTTACTATTTAATAATCTTGCATATGTAACAATTTGATAAATATCGCTATTATTAAAGACATTATAAGCTTTATTTTTAACATCTAAAACTCCATAAGCAGAAGGTAAATAGTCATAACTTTCATCTTCTACAAGATAACGATAAACGATATCCGGTTGATATTCTCTACTATCATAACAATTATCACTTTTTAGAATATCTGCAAATTTCTTGGAATTTTCCCATGTGAAAAACTCCCTTTTATCTGGAGTTTCTTTTAATATTTTAATAACAAAATCCTCAAATAACCTATCGAAATTTATAATAAAACTTTCTGTTCCAATTGTGTTTCCCACATCTTCATAATCTAATTGATCTATTATCATTGATGCGTAAATCAATGTATTTCGATACCTTGAAGTATTGGAATTAAAATTTATATTCTTTAATAATTCGCTACCATTTTTAACATTTGGAGATACATTTTCAAAATACATTAAAAGTTTTGTAGCAGTTGAAGTATATTTCTTTACATTTTTTAGTTTCATTAAAGCAGTAGCAATAAGTCTATTAATATCATTATTTAATGAGAGTCTTGATACCTTTGTGTCGACATATTTCTTTTTGTTTAAAAGATAATTCTTGTAGGTGCTGGGATAATGGACATTACCTTTAATAGTTCCAAGCTTTTCATTCGATATTCGATAGGACTGTATAATACCCAACTGAATATTTTTTTGAAGGTTTTCCAAAAAAAGCTCCGCAACATCTACCTCATTTTGGGCTTCTGAGATATCTAATACAGACGAACTATCAGAAGTCCTATACCCATAAACATATAAGTACATTCGAAAAATATGCTCGAATCCTATTTCATTATACTTTGGTTCCAAATTTATTTTGCGAACAGGTGTTACAAGATACCCAACATAGGATTGGCTTATAGTTAAAATAGAGTTGTTCTTTTCTTCTCTCGCCCATCTTATATTGTTCTTATGTACAAATTGTTCAAAATAACTAAATTCTTCATCCAATACATTTATAATTGTTTGTCCAGCAGTCTCAATTTTATTAAACATTCACTCACCTACACTTGAAACTCTGCTTGAAAAGCTATTTTAAATTCATCTATATCTTGAATACCATCTGCAAGGTTTTCACCAACTATAGTATTTATTGCATTAATATCATTAAAACTATATTCCACCAAAGTTGGTAATAGCACAAAATTAAATTGATTTTTAAACTCTTCAAAGTTCCAAATAAAGTCATCACCTGTTTTGTTTGGAATGAAATAAGATTGCCCTAAAATCAATTCGGAATCACCTAACGTTTCTAAAATTCTTTGATTTATAATTTTTAATATGTTACCTAGGTCAAAATCTTCAAGAATGACCTTTTCTGATAAAAAGTCGTAATTTGGTAATAAATTTATAAAAGCAAAACGCCTTCTGATTGCTAAATCTAAAAATGCTATGTTTCTATCACTAGTATTCATCGTTCCTACAATATATAAATTATCGGGAATGTTTAATTCTTTAATTCCTTTAATTGGACGTGAAAGTTTTACCGAATATCCTCTATCTAAAGTAAGGATTGTCTCACCAAATATTTCTGCAATATTACCTCGATTTAATTCATCGATTACAAATAGGTATTTATTATTTTTATCCTGCTTTGCTTTTTCTACAAAGTCTAAAAACAAGCCTTTTTGAGTTGAAACAATCGTTGCATTTTGGTCATTTACCGTCAACGTCTCAGATCCTATAAAATCTTCATAAGAATAGTTAGCGTGAAATTGAACCATTTCTGTTTCTGCAAACTCTCCACTATTTTTTAATAGATTGGTGTATCTAGATTTCCCAACTCCAGGAACCCCCGTCAATACAATTTGCTTTTTATAAAGTAGCGTATCTAGTATTTCCTTATCTGAGGGATTATCACCACTTAAAGCTAAATATTGTGTCGTTTCTTCTTTGGTCAATAGATTTTGTTGGTACTCCTCTGAAGTACTGATTGATTCAACCTCAGGTTGTTTTTTAGTATCAAACTCAAACTTATCTCTTATTTCCGAACCTTTGATAATAGTTTTAGAAGGTGCAATTCTATTAAAAGATATATCATCATCAAAAAGCCATAAAAAATCCTTTTTATTTATTTTAAATAACTTTTTAATCACTTTTTCTAATACACGTGTAAATTCTTTTTCATTCGGTTCATGTTCAAATTCAAATCTTGTAAAACGAAGCACCCATGCAGTAAAATGCGATAATGATATCCTATTCCCTTTAAGATAATATTCTTCTAATATTTCTTGATAGTTATGTTTTAATGTTAAATTTGAATTATTATCCTCATAGATAGGGATATTGAAATTTTTCTTTTCTATTGTGTCCTTAATTCTACCAATAATTCTAGTAAATTCTGTAGCTGGTTGATATAACTCAAGTTTTCTAAAACCGTTCGGGAACATCAACACTTTACTTTTAGGTTTCTCAGTTGAATCAAATAATCCACCTAACATCCACAATGACTTTAAGTAATCAGTTTTTTGCTCTTCAGAAAGACTTCCACTTTTGTATGTTACCGGAAACGAGTGGGAAATCCCAATTCTTTTAGACAATAGAAAAAGAAACAATGAAGAGTCAGGATCCACTTGAAGATTTTCAAAATAATCTATTGAGTTTAAAACATTTTCTTTTGAAATATAATAATTCAATTTATCTCACTCCATATAATAAATTTAATATCCCGCTTCAATTAGCTGCTGTACTATAGATTTACCAATAATCTCTCCTAATTTGGGTGGAACAGCATTTCCTATAATTGTATATTTAGCTGATACTGAATCTCCGACAAAAATGTAATTATCGGGAAATGATTGAATTCTAGCAATCTCCCTGACAGAATATCTTCTATCCTCCAAAGGATGTAAAATCCCACTATTTTCAGGGGTACTAGCAGCTGTGATTGTTCCATTAATCTCATTTCTAGCAAACCTTCTATAGAAATTAGGAGAACGATATTTTTTCATATTATCCCTAATCTTTTTTAATCTCTCAGGTAAATGTTCGTATGGGATGTCTTTCCATGAACCTCCCTCAGGAATGAATGGGACTAGTTTCTTGCTCTGAGGAGACAACTCCCACACCTCATTTTGATTAGGTAATCCTTCAACACCTTTTAATACATATCCTACAGTTAACTTTTCAGGATCATAATCAATTGGTTCTGGAAATTCATAATCAATGTTTATATCGCTTCTAATGCCGATAATTATAACTCGAAATCTATTTTGTGGCACTCCATAGTTGCTAGCTTTTAAAAGTTTATATTTAACTTTATAACCAGGCTCTGTGTTTTCTAATAGAGTAACAATAGAATCCATTAATTTGGAGCCATCTTTATTTTTCATAGATAATAAGCCACGAACATTTTCCATGATAACAACTTTTGGCTTTTTGGCATTTATAACCTTTAATACTTCCAAATATAAATTTCCTCTGTCATCTTTTGTACCTAATCTGTTACCTGCACTTGAAAATGGTTGACAGGGAAAACCAGCTACAACTACATCAGCATTCGGCATATCGTTAGCATTAATTTTTGTGATATCTTCTTCAGTTATCTCTCCGATATTAGCACGATAATTTTCAATTGCTGGTTTTAGAATATCATTAGCAAACACTATGTTAAATCCAGAATTAATTAAACCTAGATCTAACCCTCCTGCTCCACTAAATAATGAAATAGTATCTAGTGACATTGATAAATCTTTTTTTTCATTTACATACTCAACAATATCTTCTAATCTACAATCTAATGTTTTACAAATACGACCTAATATTTCCATACTTACATTTTGATTTTTACTTAGACGTGATAGTGTTTGATTAGTTATTTTTGCTCTATCTCTCAATTGAGTTTTATTAATATTTTTCTCTAATATTAACTTCCATAATGGTTTATAAGAAAATGCCAATTCACTCACTCTTTCTAGAATAAAATTCTCTATTAATAGAATATCACATTTGGATATCAATTCAAAATGAAAACATCTGTTCTGTCAACTCCCCCCACCCAAAAGTCATCCTATCAACTCAACCCTACCTTTACTGAAAACTACTCTTCCTTTTCAGCAAAATAAAAATAAGATTCCCCAGCTTGGACATTCTCCAAAACCACTGGAAAACCTTATTCTATCAACACTTCAACTCTTCTTATTCATCCACCCTAGACATCAATGCTACCAACTCCACATGCATGGTCATAGGGAACATATCAACTGGTCTTATATACTTTGGCTTATAGCCTGCTTCTGCTAGTAGTTGGCAGTCTCTTGCTTGGGTAGACGGATTACAGGAGATATAAACTATTTTAGGTATATCCATTTCTATTAGTGTATCGATAAATGTTTTATCTAGGCCTTTTCTAGGTGGGTCTACAAAAACAAGTTCAAAATTTATCCCGTCTTTCTTTAGTTTTGGCAGGATTTCTTCAGATTTGCCGACAATAAATTCTGTGTTATCTATCTTATTTAAGTCAGCATTTTCCCTTGCCATTCTAATTGCCTCGTCTACTATTTCTATACCGTAGACTTTTTTAGCTTTTTTTGCTAAATTCAAGGTTATTGTTCCAATACCACAGTAGGCATCTAGGACTGTTTCAGCGCCAGTAAGTTCTGCTATATTAATTCCTTCTTCATAGATTTTTTCTGCCTGGGGTGTATTTACCTGGTAGAAAGACTTGGCTGAAATTTTAAAGTCTAAGCCTAGCATTTTATCAGTGTAGTAGTCTTTTCCAAAAAGCACCTTTGACTTATTTCCTAGGATAACATTGGTATCCTTGTCTTGGATATTTTGGATTATACTAACAATATTAGAATCTAGGGCAATTATTTCCTCTACTATTTCTTTTTCACTAGCTAATGTTTTTTCGTTTGTTACTAAAACAACCATTACTTCTTTTGAGTAGTGGCCTCTTTTTACAACTATGTGCCTGATATTTCCCTTGTGCTTATCCTCATTGTAGGCTACTATTTCGTATTTATTTAGTATTTCTCTGATTTCAGAAACTAGTCTGTCAATTTCCTTATTGTTTATATATAGGTTATCTGTTGGTATTATGTCGTGGCTTCTTCTCCTAAAAACTCCTGTTACAAGTTTTCCGTCCTCATACCCAACTGGAACCTGGGCCTTATTCCTATAATTTAAGGGCTCTTTCATTCCTAGAGTTTCTTTTACAAGTATGTCTTCAAATTTTCCTATTCTCGTAAATTTATCTGCAACCTGCTTTTGTTTAATTTCTAACTGTCTTGGATATGCAATATGAACTATTGGCATTATCTCTTGGATTAATTTTTGATTTTTTTCAAAGCTAATCCTATCTTCTGATTCTTGGTGGATCTCCATTAATTTCCCATAACCGAATTTTTTTCCTTTAGCTTTTTCAAACCACTCAGTAGGAACTGTCTTACCAACAGTTAACCCTACACTTAATTCATTTTCTATTGCTTCTTTATACTCTTCACTTGTCAATGGAACCGTATAGGGATTTCCTTTTTTCCTTGAAACATTGTTCCATCTATTCTGATTAAACTTTACGTATTTTCCCATTTTATTAACCTACTTTTTCAATTTTATTTTTTTGTAGAGACGCGAAAATCCTGTATTCATCGTTACTATCTGCCCTTGTCATAATTATGACACAAAACCCGCAACCGGCATCTAAAACAACCAAATCATCTTTCTCAAAGACATCAGGTTTTAGCTTCTTACACCTCTTTATAAGCATGTAAGCTATATCACTATACATTCTTATGTTCCACTCCGGCTGACACTCTCGATCGAAGTCAGTATATCCCATCTTCTCACCTATCACTTTTGAATTTTATTACATCATTATAAATGATATCTTTGTTAGTATTTATTTTCTATTATACTACAGTAT
>JAEZWY010000006.1 GCA_023442905.1 Bacillota bacterium
ATCTAGTGGTAAAATATTTTTAACATTTTTCAATAAGACAGCTGACTGTTCTCCAATGCGACGTGCACGTTGGCCGTTAGTCTCAGCATCAATTTCACCCGGATTATATTCACTTTCAAAGACATTAAATTTGAACATTTGCGTGAAGCGACGGATTAATGCTCGGTCGATTGTCTTCTCTTCAAGAGATTGATCGGCTAAGGCAGCTTTAATATTTGTTTCATTTAACCACTTAGCATCAGGCATTTCATGGTCTAAACCTGCATTTAATGAAGCAGCAGCTGAACGTGCTGACCAGAAGTCCGTTTGAACATATCCTTCAAAGCCCCACTCGTTACGTAAAATATCATTTAATAAGTAACGATTTTCAGTGGCATAAGTACCGCGTAATCGATTATATGCCGACATAATAGAGGCTACTTCACCATCTTTTACTAACATCTCAAATGGTAGTAAGTATAATTCACGCAGAACATTTTCATCGATTTCTACAGAATAGCGGAAGCGTTCATCTTCTTGGTCATTTACTGCAAAGTGTTTACCCATAGCAATTACATCATGACTTTGAATCGCTTTAGTGATTTCAACACCCATCACACCTGATAGGAATGGATCTTCTGAAAAGTATTCAAAGTTACGACCTGAAATGGGTAGACGGTGTAAACAAACGGCTGGACCCTCTAATACATGTTGGCCTAATGTTTTAGTTTCTTCACCAATAATATCACCGTAAGCATAGGCTAATTCTGGATCAAATGTTGCTGCAACACCGATTGTCATTGGTAAGGCTGTTGCTTTGGGGCTTGGTGTACCGTCTCCCATACCAACACCAACTGGTCCATTTGTAATCCGGTAACGTGGTATACCCAATTCTTCATTGGCTTTAACGTGACGTTCTACACGGATTTGACTAGCTAGCCTTGCCATTTCTTCTTCATCTGTAATTTCACTCATAGAGCCATAGATATCAATAGTTTCCATTGCACCATGCAATTGTTGAATTTTTTGATCAATATTCATATGTGCTACTAACAATTCTGCCCGTTTCTTTGCTTCTAAACTTGTATCTAGCCAAGGCATGTCTTTTGTATTCGTTTCCATAAATATCCCCCATTTTTTAACTTTTTGTTTCAGAACTTCTATAGTTCCTGAAACCCTTATCATCTTTCTCTATCATACAATAACTTTATACTTTTGACTAGTTTACTCAATTAAAAAGAGCAACATTTGCAAACTTCTTTGCATATAAAAGCAAGCTTAGTCTACAAACGTTAGCTAATTCTAAATATTTGCATTCTCCTAGACCTGTCGCTATGCTAACAGGTGAACAAAATATGAAACAATTGATTGTGAGGTAGAACAATTGAAAACAACCATTAGAAGACGACATATCGGTGAGATACCTTTACTTGAAGTTGTCCCTGTACAAGACCGCAATGCCCCTCTACCATTGATTGTCTATTACCATGGTTGGCAGTCAAATAAAGAATTAAACTTAACTCAAGGGCGTAAACTAGCACAAGTCGGTTTTCGTGTGATATTACCAGATGCCATGAGCCATGGTAGCCGTAAGCAACCAGTATCCGCTATTCCGTCTTTAACCTTTTGGCAAAGTATCCAAAGTAACTTATTTGAATTTGGCGCTATTATCCAACACTTCAAAAGACTGAACTTAATTCTAGATGACCGGATTGGAGTTGGGGGGACTTCTATGGGTGGCTTTACTTCATCCGCTTTATTGACCCACCACCCAGAAATAAAGGTAGCTTCATGTATGATGGGGTCACCAACGCCAACCCAATATCGAGAGCGACTAATTGAACATGCTAGTAGGTTCTCCAACCGGTTTGTCCCAGATGATTTAAGAGATTTGACAGCTTGGGTTGACCGGTATGATTTGTCCACCCAAGTTGACAGCTTAGCGGGCAGACCCTTCTTGATTTGGCATGGTGAGCGTGATTGGCGGGTACCTTATGACCAGACTGCAACGTTTGTGAAAGAAAATGCAGATTTAGATAATATTATTTTTGTCCACGAAGACGAGGACCATTTAATTAAAACAGAAACCATGGATATGATGACGGCTTTCTTTTTAGATAAGCTTTAAGCAAGCCAACAATAAAAAAGGGCAACCTTTCCTAGCTGATGTTAGCTAAGAGGGTTGCCCTTTTTCAATTATTATAGATTTAATTATTCAGCTTTTAAAGCTGCTTTAGTGATGTAGTTGTATGGTTGGTTGAAGTGAGGTAAGAAGAACAAGTCTAATAGTGCTAATTTATCAACTGTTAATTGTTCTTGCACCGCTAATGAGAACATGTGGATACCCATTGATACGTCAAAGCGTGATACCATTTGCGCACCTACGATACGACGAGATTCTTCTTCGTATACGATACGTAATTTAACTTCACCGTTTTCTTCTGCTGGCATGAAGCCTGGTAATTGTGTATCTTCGATGTCTGTGTAGTTCACTTTCAAGCCGTTTTTCTCTGCTGCACGTACTGATAAACCAGTAGATACTAATTTTAAGCCAAAGATTTCGATACCATTTGAACCTTGGATACCAGCACCTTCTACGTGGTTACCTAAGATGTTTTGACCTGCAACGATACCTGAACGAACAGCGTTTGATGCTAATGCAATATAAGCTGTGTCATTTACAGCGTTTGAGTAGTTAGTTGCACAGTCACCTACTGCGTATACTGAGTCGTCGTTTGTTTTGAATGTACGGTCTACTAAGTAAGCACCGTTAACAAATGTATCTAAGTGGTCTGCACCTAATCCAGCGTTTGGACGGAAACCGATACAGTTGATGATAACGTCAGCTTTGTATTCGCCGTTAGTTGTTTTAAGACCTGTTACTTTACCGTTTTCACCTAAGTATTCTTCAGCTAATTCACCAAAGTGAGTGTGTACGCCGTTAGCGCGTAAGTTTTCGTCCATTGCTACTGCGAAGTCTACATCGTAGTAGTTCATTAATGAATGTTCTTCTGCGTCGAAGATGTGTACTTCTTTACCGCGACGAGCTGCTGCTTCAGCGATTTCAACACCGATGTAACCAGCACCGATAACACATACAACGTTAGCGTCGTCTGCTGCTAAGGCTTTGTCTACTTCTTGACCTTCTTGGAATAATTTTAGGAAGTGTAATCCTTCTAAGTCATTACCTGGTAATTTAGGTGCGATTGGAAGTGATCCAGTTGCTAAAACTAATTTGTCATAGTTTTCTTCTAATTTTTCACCTGATTTAGTTTCTGCGTAAACAACTTTATTTTCAAAGTCGATTTCTTTTACTTCAGTTTCTAAAGATACTTTAGCACCTTTAGCTTCGAAATCTGCAGCATTTGTGTAGAATAACCCTTCGTAACTATCGATTTGACGACCTACCCATAATGCGGTCCCACAACCTAAGTATGATAAGTTTGAGTTACGGTCTATTAATGTAACCTCTACGTCTTGATCTGAATCTAATAATGTATTTGCTGCTGAGATACCTGCATGGTTAGTTCCTACTACTACAACTTTCATTAAATGTTTCCTCCTCGGTGTACATATCTATTGCTCATTTATTTACAAGGTCAGAATAACACCATTTTTTTGGGATGACAAACCAAAGTTGTATAATTTATAAAAGCTCACAAAGTCTATAGCAAGCAATTTCAAACGATAGTTTGTGAAAAACTTATTATACGCCTTTAAAAACGGTTGTTTTATTGCATTTTTTGTCATTTTTCTTAAAAATTATATTTCTTTAACCAAATTAGATATTTCACAAATTCAGATATTTTAATACATTATTTGTACTTTCTACGCTTTTATCCACCTCGTATAATAAGATCAGTCTTAAAAGGCTAATCTTATTATACGAGCCAGCTATAAAAAATATACCTTTTCAACCTTACCAGAACACCTGCCAGATCAATTTAATCGACTAGAATGGAACGAACAGAGGCTACTAAATTGGGCACAAACGATTGGTCCTTTTACTTATAAAGTGATTCAACGTATTTTTGAGAGATTACAACTCAAAGAACAAGGGTATCAGTCTTGTTTGTCTGTTTTAAATCTATCAAAGAAACACTCCAATGAAGCCTTAGAGAAAGCATGTCAAATTGCTTTAGAACGACTTCACTCACCAAGGTATCGTCAGTTAAACACCATTTTAAACAACCCCAATAATAAAGAGATTTTAGAAGAAGCAGAAAGTGCCGAAAAAGAAACCTTAGGTTTTGTAAGAGGCCCAGAATACTATGGAGGAGATATCAATGATTGACAGCGAAACAGTACGCAAATTAAGACAATTAGACTTAAGTGAATTTGTAGATACATTAGAGATGCAAGAAATGGAACAGGATACCAGACACTTGCCTTTTGACGAACGCCTACAGCTATCCATCGATTACCTTTACCAAGAAAAATACAATAAACGAGTAAGTGGATTAATTAAACGATCCAAGTTCCGAATACAAGACGCAGATGTTGCTTCTATCCACTATGAAAAACGCGAGATTGACCGTCAAACCCTTCAAGAACTGGCAACCTGCAATTACATCAATCACCGTCAGAATGTTATTTTCCAAGGGTTTACAGGTTCAGGAAAAACATACTTAGCTTGTGCTTTAGGCAAGGAGGCCTGTAAACAAGAAATTCGAACGCGCTATGTCCGCCTCCCTGATCTATTAATCGAGCGAGATGAAGCGACCCTCAAACCTAAAGGCGTAACGAATCTCATCAAAAAGTTTTCCAATTATGGTTTACTTATTATAGACGAATGGTTACTGGATGACTTATTGGAAGAAGATTTAAAATTTTTCTTTGAGATCATTGAGCCTCGATACGATTCCGGCTCCACTATTTATTGTACACAATTCAGTAAATCGGATTGGCATCAAAGACTAGGTGACGGCGTCCATGCGGACGCGATAATGGACAGAATCGTTCATAATGCGGTTTAGTATGACACGGGTCAACTAAACATGCGCGAACACAAAGCAATCAATTAAAAACTGTAGAAATAGTCATGCTGAAATTGGCATGGCTATTTTACTGGACTCGATCTGCATACCAGTGGACTCCAATTGGATATTGAAAGACTCGATAGGACGAATAGGTGGTCCTGAAGGCGCGTAATAATCAATCTTTAACTTCCTTCCAACTACAATGTAGTCAGATAAACGATAATGAAGTTATATAACCATTTGTATATCATTGTCAACTAAATTGTGCTTATTATTAATAGTAAATGAAAGTAAAATGAGTAGAAAAAAATATCAATATATGATTATAATCTAGTTACTGAAAGGCGTTTGAACTATCTTATTATCTCTTTTTAATTTATTTCGTCTTGACGAAATATTCCTTCAACACTTTAATTTAAATTTTGCGTAGCAAAAACACCACTGAAGCTTTAAAGGTACAAAATCTACTCGAGATTTTGCTTCGATTATAAATTAACAATGTGAATATTAATGAAAATTGCTTTGACTCAGCAATAAAATTCATTTGATGGTTAGTGGGCACACTGACTCAGCAGCAAAATTCATTTGGTGGTTAGTGGACATCGATATTAAAGTTCTGTATAGATAGACAGCAAAAAAACCATTATCATTTCTGCTTTTTCAGAAAGATAATGGTTTCTTCTTAAACTATTCTATTAGCCGACGCTGCCTTCCATTTCATAAGCGATTAGACGGTTTAATTCGACGGCGTATTCCATCGGTAATTCCTTCGATATAGGTTCCACGAACCCTACGATAATCATTTCAGTCGCTTGTTGCTCGGTCAAGCCACGGCTCATTAAATAATACAATTGTTCTTCTGAAACTTTCGAAACTTTTGCTTCATGTTCTAAGTTGACATAAGAATTATGTATCTCGTTATATGGGATCGTATCGGATTTCGATTGGGCATCCAATAATATGGTGTCACATTCAATATGGGAATCGGAATTTTTGGCATCCGCTGAAACATAAACTTGGCCACGATAATTCACAACTCCGCCTTCTCGTGCAATCGATTTAGAAACAATCGTACTAGATGTATCCGGAGCCAAATGATAAATCTTTGTACCCGTATCTTGGATTTGACCTTTCCCAGCCATAGCCATCGTTGTGACGGTCCCTTTTGCGCCTCTTCCTTTTAAGAAAATACTTGGATATTTCATGGTCGTTTTAGCACCAATATTGCCATCGACCCATTCGACTGTCGCATTTTCTGCAGCCGTTGCGCGTTTCGTCACTAAATTATACACGTTGTCTGACCAGTTTTGGATCGTTGTATAACGGCAATAGGCATCTTTTTTCACAATGATTTCAACCGTTGCGGCATGTAAAGAGCTCGATGAAAAGGTGGGCGCGGTACAGCCTTCAACATAATGAATGCTGGCTCCTTCATCGACCACAATCAACGTTCGTTCAAACTGCCCCATCGATTCTTCGTTCATTCTAAAATACATCTGAATCGGAACATCCACTCGGACATTTTTTGGAACATATAAAAAGGTTCCCCCTGACCAAGCAGCAGCATTTAAAGCAGACAATTTGTTGTCGTCATAAGGGACAACCGTTCCAAAATACTCTTTAAATATTTCAGGGTATTCTTGTAGAGCCGAATCCGTATCCATAAAGACAATCCCAATGTCCTCAAATTGTTTCTTCATATTATGATAAACAACTTCGGATTCATATTGCGCACCTGCACCAGCTAAATAAGCTCTTTCCGCTTGCGGTACACCTAATCGTTCAAAAGTTTCTTTGATTTTTTCGGGTACGTCATCCCATGTTCGAGCGGGTTTATTTGAGGCTTGACGGTAAAATGTATATTCGTCAAAGTCTAACTCCGATAGATCCGCTCCCCACTCTGGCATCGGACGATTTTTGAAATGCTCAAATGCTTTTAAACGATAGTCTAACATCCATCGGGGCTCATTTTTTTTAGCCGATATTTCTCGAACGATTTCTTCTGTTAAACCTTTTTCTGTTTTATAAACAGACTCCACATCATCATGGAAACCGTATTTATATTCTTCGCGGCTTGGTATCTTCTCCTGCATCATCTTCTCTCCCTTTCATCAAACTGAGTTTTCACCCGATTGCAATAAGCCCTCTTCTAAAGCATGCCAACTCAATGTCGCACATCGTATACGTGTCGGAAATTTCGTTACTCCTTGTAAATAAGCTGCATCTTCAAGAGGATTCGTATCGATTTCTTCATTTCCTTTCATAAACTCAAAAAATAAAGAAAGGAGTTCTAAAGCCTCTTCTGAGCTTTTTCCAAGCATGATTTCGGTTAGCATACTCGCACTAGCCATTGAAATGGCACAACCCTCACCTTGAAATGCAATATCAACTATTTCATTATCTTCCAACCGATATTGCACTTTCACTAAATCACCACAAGACGGGTTAAACAATTCCATTTCACCCGAAGGATTTTCGATTAAGCGTTTATTGCTTTGATTCGTTGAGTGCTCTTTAATAACCGTCTGATACAACATCTGTAAACGACTATTCCTCATCTGCAAAAAACTCCTTTGCTCTCGTTAAGCTTTGAATGAATTGATCAATTTCTTCTTTTGAATTGTAAAAACAGAGACTAGCTCGTGCACTTGCGACAATTCCTAATCTTCTCATTAAAATTTGTGCGCAATGGTGCCCTGCTCGAATAGCGATGCCATCAAGGTCTAGCACAGTCGCTAAATCATGAGAATGGACGTCTTCAAGATTAAACATAACGACTCCGGAACGCGATTTACTAGCTAATGGCCCATACACTTGAACCCATTCTATTTCTTCAAGTTGGGCTAATAAATAGTTTGTTAATTTTTGTTCATAAGCTTCGATGTTCTTTAAGCCGATGTTTTCAATATAGCGGATTGCTGCGCCTAAACCAATCACGCCTGAAATGTTTGGTGTACCCGCTTCAAACTTATGCGGAATAGCTGCCCAAGTTGATTCGTTTTCGCCTACATACTCAATCATTTCACCACCGAAATTAGCTGGATTGAAAGCTTCCAACCATTTTCGCTTACCATATAAAACCCCAATACCAGTTGGTCCATACATTTTATGAGCTGAAAAAGCATAGAAGTCGACATCTAACTCTTCTACATCAATCTGGAAATGTGATACAGCTTGTGCTCCATCGACTACAACAATTGCCCCTACTTCATGGGCGAGTTGTGTCATCTTCTTCACAGGATTGATGGTTCCAAGTGTATTAGAAACATGGGTGAAAGCAACAATTTTAGTATTAGAAGTTAGTTTTTCTTTGAAATCTTCTAAATCCATTTCACCGTCTGACGATAGCTCTGCATAACGTAAGTGAGCGCCTTTTTCTTTAGCTAATTGTTGCCAAGGGATAATATTCGAATGATGCTCCATCGCAGTCAATAGAATTTCATCGCCTTCTTCTATTAAAAATGACAGGCTTCTCGCACAATCATTGATGCTGGCAGTCGTTCCTGAAGTAAAGACGATTTCTTCTTTTTCTTTCGCACCAATAAAATCAGCTACTTGTTGGCGTACCGAATCAAAAACTTCGGTCGACTCGCCTGAAAGAGTATGAATTCCTCGGTAAACATTTGCATTATAGTCTTGATAATAGTTCGTTATGGCCTCAATTACTTGTTGTGGCTTTTGAGTTGTCGCAGCATTATCGAGATAAATTAACGGTTGATCGTATACTGAGCGCTTCAATATCGGAAAATCGTCTCGTATAATTCGCCAATTAATTTCCATAATGGGTTAACTTCCTTTCGATGCGGTCAATTAATTGTTCTCTGACACTTGGTAAGGAGATTTCTTTTAAAACGATCCCTAAGAAACCTAGAATAACCAATTTTTCAGCTTGTAATTGATCTAAACCACGACTCATGAGGTAATACAATTGTTCTTTATCGACTCGACTAACCGAAGCGGCATGCCCAGCTTGGACTTCAAATTCATCAATCAGTAAAATCGGGTTCGCATCCGCTCGCGCTTCATCCGATAACATCAGTACACGAGACTCTTGTTGCGCATTGCTATACTTGGATCCTCTTATAATATGGCCAATCCCATTAAACGATAACGTCGATTGTTCAAGCACGACACCATGTTGGAAAATATTGCCATCCGTATTTAATCCGATATTCGTTAATCCAACGTTTATCATTTGAACTTGCTGACCATGGCTAATCGCAACGGTCTTAACATCTGATGAAGAGCCTTGACCTTTTAACTGAATCTGAATATCTTCAATCACATTTCCATCATTCATTGCACCAAGGGCTAATAGAATTCTCGCATCTTTTTCAGTCTTTCCAGTTCGACGGATATAGGCTGTGGTTTCTTTTGCTAATTGACCTAATGCAAAGTATTGAATCAAAGAACCCTCTTCTGCAATGAAATCAACATGACCTTGAATACTCATTTTATGCTTGGAATCGGTCGCATATTTTTCGTTAATTTCTATTGAAGCGTTCTTGCCTGCATAAACCAATACTTGTTGATGACTGACAGTGGTAGCTTCATTATTTTGTATAAAATCAAGTTCAATAGGTTTATTCACTTGTACATTCTCCGGTGCATAAATAAAAATACCTCGGGTTAAATAAGCGAGGGTAAATGCATTGAAAACATCTTCTCTTTGCACAAAGGAACTTCGTTTATAAATACCTTCAAAGAATGCCCCATATTCCGTAAAGGCCGTTTGGAAATCTAAAATATGTACGCCATCTGCTCTTTTAACATTCACACTCTCACGCTTTTGATTTTCTGATGGAAAATTCCACAAATTCCATTTCGAATAATCGATTCGTTCGATTTCTAGTTTTGAAAGAGACTTTAGTGAATCGTATGCCGATAGTCGTTGATTTAAAAACCAATCTGATTCATTCAGCGTTTTGGAAATTTTTTCAACTATTTCTTGACCATTCACAAACTGTTCTGACATTTGATTTCTACTCCTATTCATCGATATCAATATCTAATGCAAGCCCATTAGCAATATTTTTATAACCTTCCTTTTCAAGTTGCATTGCTAACTCAGCTCCACCACTCTTCACAATTCGTCCACCCATCATGATATGAACAAAATCGGGTTCGACATAATTTAATAAGCGCTGATAGTGCGTAATAATCAGAGAACCGAAATCATTACTTCTCATGGCATTGATCCCTTTTGAAACTACTTCTAAAGCATCAATATCTAATCCTGAGTCAATTTCATCTAATATCGCAATCTTAGGTTCAATCATCATCATCTGCAAAATTTCATTACGCTTTTTCTCTCCGCCTGAAAAACCTTCGTTTAAATAGCGTTCAGCCATTTCTTCTTGCATATCTAACATAGCCATTTTTTCATCGAGTTTCTCTATGAAATCACGAACACCCATTTTATCGTCTTCCGGTCGTTGCGCATTAATCGCTGCTCGAATAAAGCCTGCATTCGTTACACCTGCAATTTCACTCGGATACTGTACAGCTAAAAATAATCCTGCACGCGCTCGTTCATCTACTTCCATTTCTAAAACGTTTAAATCGTCTAGCCATATTTCACCAGAAGTCACTTCAAATGAAGGATGGCCCATTAGAGTTGCTGCTAAAGTAGACTTTCCCGTACCATTCGGTCCCATAACGGCATGAATTTCTCCGGTATTGATCGTCAGGTTTAACCCACTTAAAATTTCCTTCTCTTCAATGGATACACGTAAATCTTTAATACGTAAAGTTGTCATCTGTATTCACTCTCCTCATTATTTTAATGCTGACCAGACATCTGTCATCATTTGATTATATGCTTGTACCCCACCATTACTTAAATACCAAACATCCGCTGTTAAGTAATGAATGGCATCTTCTTGAAATGCTTTTGTGGTCTGGATTAATGGATTGGCTTCAAAATGTTTTTCAGTATCTTTTAACAAATCCGTTTCAGCAATCGCACTCGAACGGTCTAAAACAAAAATGATATCTGGATTCTCTCGAACAATGTATTCATACGAAATTTCCATCCCATGTTTTGAAACCTCAATGTTTTCATCAACTGGCGTAAATCCAAAGTCATCATAGACATGACCAAAACGCGAATTCGGACCAAAGGCAGATAAAGACCCGCCATTATACATCACCATTAAGGCTGTCTTTTCTGAGGCTTGCGCCGCTTCCCCCAATTCTTCTTTTCTAGTTTCTAAATCTTGAAGCAACTGCTTAGCTTTTTCTTCTTTTCCAAAAATCTGAGCCAAGTTATTTAAGTTAGCTGCAATTGACTCAAACGTTCTATGGCTCGTTAACGAAAAGTCTACAGTTGGAATAAATTCGGACAAAGCATCAAAACTAGCAGAAGATCTTGAAGCAACAATTGCAAGTTCTGGTTGCATCGATAAGGTTATTTCTAAATCCACTTCGTGTAAGGTTCCAGCAAATTCTACTTCTTCATATTTTTCTAAATAAGTAGGCATTTCACCGGAAGCGGTTACTTCAATTCGATCCCCCAATCCAAGCGCATCCAAATTATCAATTTGAGCATAGTCAAATACGCCTATATGTTCAGGATTATATGGTACTTCTACAATGTGATTTAAAGCATCCGTTACTTCAATTGTTTCACCAACGTCACTAATTGTGTTAGCGGACGCGCACCCCATTAGTAGAATACTGCTTAAAATGGGTGCTATAAACATTTTTTTCATCTCTCTTTTCCTCTCATTAGACAATCATTTCTTCTGGATAGGATTCCAAAGTCTTGTTGTAATATAAACAAAATGCTTGGTCTTTGTGCTGGATAATTTCAACATCCGTATCATATAAGGCATCAATAACTGGTTTTTGAAGCAATTGATCTACTGTGTCATTCATAAAAATTTCCCCATTTTTAAAAGCTACGACTCGATCAGCATAAGCCGCCGCATAATTAATGTCATGTAAAATGACGACCACTGTTTTCCCTAAATCGTCCACTAAGTGATGCAACAGCTGCATAATCTGAACACTATACTTCATATCTAAGTTATTTAATGGTTCATCTAATAAAATATAATCCGAATCTTGGCATAATATTAAACCAATAAAAGCTCTCTGTAGCTGCCCACCCGATAAGGTATCTATGTAGGCGTGTTCGTATTCTTCTAATCCCAAACATGTCAACGATTTTTCAATCAAAGCTTTACACTTCGGACCTAACTTCCCTTTTTTATGAGGAAATCGTCCAAATGCCATCAATTCCCGAACTGTAATCCGCGCATGCATAGAGTTAGCTTGTTTAAGAATTGATAATTTTTTTGCCAATTCTTCTGAATTCCAATCAGCGATTTCTAAACCATCAATAGCAATTCTTCCCGTATCATATGTAGAGAGACGTCCCATCATATTTAATAACGTCGATTTTCCTGCGCCATTTGGACCTATAAACGCAGTAAGGGTTCCAGGTTCTATTTCAAGTGAAACATCATTAAGGACCTTTTTATTTTTATACTGTTTGGAAACATTTTGTATTTGAATCATTCCATTTCACTTCTTTCTTTTAAGAGTAAAAAGATAAAATACATACCACCAATAAAGTTAATGACAACACTTAAAGTGGTCTGAGTTTGAAAGACATGTTCAACGATTGTTTGACCTGCTAAGATAAATACGAGGGTAACCAGACTCGACCCCATAAATAAATAGCGATGTTCATAGGTCGAAAATAAACGGTACGTAATATTCGCGCCTAAAAACCCGAGAAAACTTGTTGGACCGACTAATGCAGTCACAGCTGATGTCATAATAGTCAAGACTAAAAAGTAGAAAAAGAATTCTCGCTTTACAGCGATTCCTAAATTAATCGCATGATCACGCCCTAAGTGAATCACATCAAGTTCTTTATTTTTTGAAAATAGATATAGAATACATGGGGTTGTAATGAGAAACGTTATCCCTAATAGACTGGTATTCACATGGTTAAAACTAGTCAAAGTTCGCGATAAAACCTGAGAATACTCGTTGGGATCCATTATGATTTGTAAAAATGTGGTGAAGCTATCCGCAAAAGTATTAAATACTAAACCAAACATGAGTAAAACAAAGATGCGTCCAGGAAACTTTCTAGAAAAGAATTGATAAGCAAACAGACTTAGTACAGTTGTTAACATAACATTGATCATAAAATTATTGATTGGACTGGTATGTAG
>JAEZWY010000023.1 GCA_023442905.1 Bacillota bacterium
CCATTAGACAATCTGCGAATAAAGATGACATCATCCATCAAGTGAAGAAAAAGACAGGCGTTACGATTGAATTAGTACCGGAAGAAATGGAAGCATATTATGGATTTTCCGCAGTTATTCACTCAATGAGTGATAAAGATGGTGTATCCATTGATATCGGCGGTGGCTCAACAGAAATAACACTTTTTAAAGATAAAGAGTTGGTACAAGCCTTTTCCTTCCCATTTGGTGTAGTATCATTACAAGAAAAATTCTTTAGTGGAAAAGACTTTAATGATGCAAAAAGTATTAAAGAGACCCGTAAATTTGTTCGCCAAGCCTTTTCTGAACAACCTTTTTTTGAAAATTTAGATTTACCTATCTTTGCTATTGGTGGATCTGCACGTAATGTTGCTCGTGTCCATCAAATGCAATCTAATTATGGGATGGCTGGATTACATGAATATACAATGAAACCTAAGCAAATTGATCAAGTCTTTGATACATTTGTCGATTCATCAATGAAGGAAATGCTTAAATTAGAAGGACTGTCTTCTAATCGAGCAGACATCATCATACCAGCGACAATTGTTTTCCAAGAACTCATTGAAACAGTAAACTCCCCTGTATTTAAATTTTCACAACAAGGTTTACGTGAAGGCATTGTTTACGAATATCTAGAAGAAAAATATCGCGCAGCTTTTGATATTCACCAAGTCGCTCAACAAACTGTCGAGCGCTTATCTAGTATTTATCAATTCTCAATGTCTGATTCTGCACAACGTATGGTGATTGCACGCCAGTTATATGCTGCCTTAAGTGAGGACGGATATCTTAAATTGAGTGACCATGAATTAGAATTAATGAACTATGGTGCATACTTGTATAATCTTGGCGAAATGATCGAACCAGGAAATGCTTCTCAACATACATTTTACCTACTTTCCAATTCTAATTTAAATGGGTTCTCTCACCCTGAAAGATTAGCACTTTCCATCTTAGCTTCATATAAAAATAAAACTTTATTTGACCAATATTTAACCAGCTATGGAGAAATGCTAGACGATAAACAAGTGGAAAACCTTCAAAATATTGGAGGACTGATAAAATTTGCTGAATGTCTAAACGATTCTCATAACAATATTGTAAAAAGTATGGATACCGTAATGAAAGGAAATCATTTGATTTTACGTGTATTCTACCAAGGAGAATTATTATCCGAAGTTTACCGTTCTGAGGATCAAAAGAAACACATAGAACGTGCTATCGGTAAAGATGTTACCTTAGAGTTCATACATGCAAATTCATATCGGGCCATTATGTAACAGTTACTAGACTCTCCATAGCTTAATTAAGAAGGAGAATACAAAAATGACTGAACAAATAAAATATAATCTTGATAACCCTGACTACTATGAAAATCGAGAAATATCTTGGTTAAGTTTTAACCATCGTGTATTACAAGAAGCTGCTGATGACCGAAATCCCTTACTGGAACGATTAAGCTTTCTAAGTATTGGGACATCAAATTTAGATGAATTTATGATGGTTCGTGTCGCTGGATTACAAGACCAGTACCATCTAAATGTGAATGAATTAGATAGTAAAAAGCAATGGACGCCTGAGCAGCAGTTAATTGCAATAGCGGAAAAGAATCATGAAAACAACGAGTATCAATATGTCTTATACCAAGATTTGAAGAAAGAAGTGGCAAAACACCATATCCACTTTATTCATTTCAATGAAGCGCCTATCCATCGTCAAGAAAAAATGAAAAAATTCTTTTTCAACGAGATTTATCCAACGCTTACCCCACTTGGTATCGATGCTTATCGTCCGTTTCCAAGCTTAAATAACAAATTAATTCATATATTTGTGAATTTAAGTCGCGAAGGTGAACAACAAGTAGCCATTGTACCTATTCCGCAATTGGTAAACCGCTACTACCATTATGAAGAAGATGGTAAATACTACCTCGTTAATTTAGAGGATATCGTTTCAAACTTTATTGAAACTTTATTTACCGGCTATACTATTGAATCCAGTTTCTTGTTCCGTGTAACTCGTAACGCCGATTTAGATATTCAAGAAGATGGTGCGGAAGACTTATTAACAGTCATTGAAGATTATTTAGTACAAAGACGTAACGGTATGGCTGTTCGTATTGAAATTCAACAAGAAGATGACCATGACCAGGACTATATTCAAGCAGATATTGAATACCTACTAGAAGAATTGGGCTTACTAGAACGTGACCTATACTTCGTCAATGGTCCACTTGACCTAACTGGCCTTGGTGATGCAATTGATGTTTTGGAGAATTATTTCCCTAACTTACGTTATGAACCGTTTAAACCGGTTTACCCTAGTGAGTTACAAACTACCGACTTATTTAAATTGGCTGAAAAACGCGATATTTTTGTACATCACCCTTATGATTCATTCAAACCAGTGGTTGAATTTATCCAAGATGCAGCTAACGATCCACATACCTTAGCAATCAAGCAGACTTTATACCGGGTATCATCTAATTCACCTATTATTTCTGCCTTGAAAACAGCCGCTGAGCGTGGAAAGCAAGTTACTGTATTAGTAGAATTAAAAGCGCGTTTCGATGAAGAGAATAACGTCCAATGGGCAAAAGTTTTAGAAGAAGCCGGTTGTCATGTAATTTATGGTAAAACCCATTTAAAAACACATTCAAAAATTGCCATGGTAGTTAAACAAAAGAATGGTCGTGTTTACCGTTATGTTCACCTTGGAACAGGTAATTATAATGATAAAACTGCTCGATTCTATACTGATATGGGGATAATCACAACCAATGAAGGGATTGCAGAAGATGCAACAGACTTCTTCAATTACTTAAGTGGCTACTCTAACCAACCTGACTACCACTACCTACACGTATCACCATTCGCAATCCGTGATAACTACATTGAAGATATCGAAGAAGAAATTCAAGTACATAAAGCCAATGGTAATGGACATATTATAGCTAAAATGAATTCACTAACTTCAAAAGATGTCATCAAAAAATTATATGAAGCAAGTCAAGCAGGTGTAAAAGTTGACTTAATTATTCGTGGAATTTGCTGTTTAGTACCAGGCATTCCTGGTGTATCAGACAACATTACTGTTATTTCCGTTGTTGGTCGTTTCTTAGAGCACAGTCGGATTTACTGGTTTAATAATAATGGCGATGAGAAATTATTCTTATCATCTGCTGATATGATGACTCGAAACATGATACGCCGGGTAGAAATCGAATTCCCTGTTTTAGATGAGAACATCCATAATGAGATTATGGAAATTCTAAAAGTCTACCTTGAGGATAATACCAAGGCACGATTTAAATTGCCTGATTGTACATATCAGTATGTACAAAATGATTTAGCACCAGTGGATTCCCAACAAGTCTTTATGAAAAAAGCCCAAAATGAAAGTGAACAAGCTAGAACATCTGCTCCGCGCAGTAAAATGACTTGGTTTGAACGCTTACAAAATCGTTTAAATAAAAAATAGTGAGATACTTTATAAGTTGTCCAAAATAAAAATAGTACCTTTGGATTAAATGTATTTGATTCAAGGGTGCTAATCATGTACCATGAGTATGGTTAGGCGTTCTTCGCCACGAATCTTATGGAAGAAAGAGGATCAAGATGTTAACTGTAAATAATGTAAGTGTACAATTCGCAAGTCGTAAATTGTATGATGAAGTAAACTTAAAATTCACTCCGGAAAACTGCTACGGCATTATCGGTGCCAATGGAGCGGGTAAATCTACCTTCTTAAAAGTTTTATCAGGGGAATTAAGCCCGACAACTGGTAGTGTATCAATGGGAGACGACGAACGTCTATCAGTTTTAAGCCAAAATCACTTTGGTTTTGAACAATATACTGTTTTAGATACAGTAATCATGGGTAATAAACGTCTATATACTGTTCGAGAAGAAAAGGATGCTTTGTATGCAAAAGCTGACTTCTCAGAAGAAGATGGTGTTCGAGCTGGTGAATTAGAAGCCGAATTCGCTGAAATGAATGGTTGGGATGCTGAAAATGAAGCTTCACAATTATTACGTGGTTTAGGTATTGGCGAAGACATGCATTACCAAACGATGAGTGAATTAGCGGAGCAAGAAAAGGTAAAAGTATTACTAGCCCAAGCCCTATTCGGTGAACCTGATGTTTTACTATTAGATGAGCCGACAAACGGTTTAGATTCAGATACTATTGAATGGTTAGCTGAATATATCATCAACTTCCCTAATACCGTACTAGTTGTTTCCCATGACCGTTACTTCCTAAATAAGGTATGTACACATATCTGTGATGTAGATTATGGAAAAATTCAACTTTATGTTGGTAACTATGATTTCTGGAAACAATCTTCAGAATTAGCAGCTAAACTACAAGCTGATGCAAATGCGAAAAAAGAAGAAAAAGTAAAAGAATTACAAGACTTTATTGCCCGCTTCTCTGCTAATGCATCCAAATCAAAACAAGCAACATCTCGTAAGAAGACATTAGAAAAGATCGAATTGGACGATATTCGTCCTTCAAGTCGTAAATACCCATTCGTTGGTTTTGAACCAGAACGTGAAATTGGTAATGATGTCCTTACAGTAGAGAATATTTCCAAAACAATAGACGGTGTAAAAGTATTAGACAACATTTCTTTTATCATTCGTCCTAAAGATAAAGTTGCTTTTGTTTCTCGTAATGATATTTCTACAACTGCTTTGATGGAAATCATCACTGGTAATATGGAACCAGATTCAGGTTCATACAAATGGGGTGTCACTACTAGCCAAACATACTTAGCTCGTGATAACTCAGATGAATTTGAAAATAGTCAACAAAGTATCCTAGATTGGTTGCGCCAGTTTGCTAATGGTCCAGAAGAGGAAGATAACACTTTCTTGCGTTCGTTCTTAGGTCGTATGCTTTTCTCTGGTGACGAAGTAAACAAAAACTTAGATGTTTTATCCGGTGGAGAACGTGTTCGTTGTATGTTATCTAAAATGATGCTATCTAAAGCAAATGTCTTAGTAATGGATGACCCAACCAATCACTTAGACTTAGAATCAATTTCAAGTCTAAATGAAGGATTAATCAAATTTAAAGAAGTAGAATTATTCACTTCTCATGACCGTGAGTTTATTCAAACAATTGCTAACCGCATCATTCACGTAACGCCAAATGGTGTAGTTGACCGCATGGATACAACTTATGAAGAATTTTTAGAAAATAAAGATGTGCAAGACCGCATCAAAAAATTATACGCTGAATAAATGAGCTATTGACAAAAGTAAGGGAGAAATCATTCTTTTGTCATGAGCCAAACTGATAAAAGCAGACCGATTTCGGTCTGCCTTTTATTCACTTTAGCCATAACTTATAATTCAAAAGCAGCAAAAATGGTTTAAGGAGGAGAACACTTGAATTTTATCTGGCAATACGTAAAAAAATATCCTGGTAAATTATTTATCACATTTATCGCTACATTTGGTACGGCAGCTGTTATGATCGGCTTACCTACCCTATTGGCACAAATGATTGATAATGCAATTATTACACGGGACATCCCTTTATTGTGGCGATATACATGGATGATGATGGGCTTAGTAGTATTAGCCCTGGTTTCACGAACACTTACTGCGTATACGGTTTCTAGTATCGTCAATGACATGGTGATGAATATACGAAACGATGCTTACAAAAAGATGCAAAGCCTATCCCATCATGAGTTTCAAGAATTAGGGGTCGCATCATTAACTACACGTATTTCAACCGATGCCTTCGTTATTTTACAATTTATGGAAATGACTTTAAAACAAGGGTTAGTATCTCCTATGATGCTGATTTTCTCTATTATAATGATCTTCTCCATTTCACCAGCATTAGGTATTTACGTTATCCCAGTATCGATCATCATTATCTTATCGGTTGTTTTTATCGCCAAATATACGTTACCTATTTCTGAAAAACAACAGACAAGTTTAGATAATATCAACCGAATTTTGCGGGAAAATATCACTGGTTTACGCGTGATTCGTGCTTTCAACAACGAACAATTTCAAGAGGGTCGCTTCAAAGATGTCAACCACTCTTACAAAAAACAATCTGGAAAACTATTCAAAACGATTGCGATTACACCAGCTATTTTCTCTCTGCTATTAAATACTGTTATCATCGCAATCCTATGGTTCGGTGCAGGATTGATTGAACAAGGTACTATGCAAGTGGGTATTATGGTTGCCTTCATCGAATATGTTTTCCATGCACTATTTTCATTACTAATGTTCGCAAATATTTTTATGATGTATCCTCGTGCTGCAGTATCAGCTGGTCGTTTGGAAGAAGTAATGGATATGCCAATCACCGTTGCATCACCTGATGAACAAGTGGCCATTACTGAATCTGATGAATTCGGTACCCTAGAATTCCGTGACGTAGACTTCGCTTATCCAGATGCTTCTAAGCCCGTTTTGAGAAATATTTCCTTTAAAACGAATCCTGGCGAGACAGTAGCCTTTATTGGTTCAACTGGATCAGGTAAATCTACTATCGTTAAATTAATTCCACGCTTCTATGATGTAAGTAAGGGACAAATATTAATTGATGGCATTGATATACGTAACTATGATTTAAATGCCTTACGAGCAAAAATTGGTTATACCCCGCAAAAAGCCTTACTATTTACTGGAGATATCGCAGAAAACTTACGTTACGGTAAATTTAATGCCGATGATATGGATTTAGACCGAGCTACCAACGTGGCACAAGCCTCTGAATTTATTAACCGCCTAGAAACAAAATACGCAACACACTTAGATGAAGGTGGTGCAAACTTATCTGGTGGCCAAAAACAACGGCTTTCTATTGCGCGTTCAATCATTGCAGAGCGAGAGATTTATATTTTCGATGACTCATTCTCAGCTCTAGACTACAAGACTGATGCAGCTGTTCGTCAAGCCCTGCAAGATGAAACGAAGAATGCTACAACAATTATTGTTGCACAGCGTGTAAGTTCTATTATCCATGCCGATCAAATCATCGTTCTTGATGAAGGTGAAGTGGCTGCTCGCGGAACCCATAAAGAACTACTAAAATCTTCAGAGTTATACTATGAAATTGCATCATCTCAATTAAGTGAGGAGGAATTAAATCGTGGCTAATACAGAAATTGAAAAACGAGAAATTCCAACGAAGGAAATTTTAAGCAATCTATGGCAATATATCAGACCTTATAAAGGTCAGTTTATATTAGCGATGCTTGCCACTATTTGGATGAATATTGCTGGTGTTTTAGAGCCTCTTGTACTAGGTTTAGCTATTACTGAATTAACCAGTAATGTCGTAGATATTATGAACCAAGTACCGGGTGCAAGTATTAATTTCCAATATGTTGGTTATATTGCCCTACTATATTTTATCCGTGGCTGTTTCTTTTGGTCCGGTCAATATTTAGGTCAATATTGGCTAACAAACGTAGTACAAAATGCTATTTACGACTTACGTAATGATGTTGCTAAGAAAGCGAATCAAATGCCTGTTTCCTATTTTGATAGCCATCCTACCGGGGACATTTTGTCTCGAATGACTAACGATATTGATTCGATTACCAATGCATTACAACAATCATTTATTCAATTTGTAAATGCTATCTTGGGGATTTCATTTGCAGTTGTTTCGATGTTTTTAATCCAATGGCATTTAGCGTTAATTATTCTAACTACTATTCCATTGTCATACCTTTTTGCCAAACTAATTCTTAATCAATCCCAATCAGCCTTCCAGAACCAAGCAAATGCCTTGGGTAACTTATTTGGCTATACACAAGAACAGTTATCTGGATTCACAGAAATTAAGGTATATAGTCGTCAAGCAGAATCTGTGGATGAGTTTAAACGCCGTAATCAACAATTACGTGACTATGGTTTTAAAGCCAGCTTCCTATCATCTCTTATGATGCCACTCTTAAATACTGTAAGTAATTTAGGTTATGTCGCGACAGCTCTGGCTGGTGGTTTATATACGCTTGCTGGTAAGTTGACAGTTGGTAATTTACAAGCCTTAGTGCAATATGTAATGCAAATTACCCAACCTATCCAAATGCTTACTCAGCTAAGTGGGGTCTTACAATCCGCATTAGCTGCTGCTCATCGTGTTTTTAACTTCTTAGCAGAAGAAAATGAGGTCCAAGAAGAAGTTACCGGTCATCTACCAGCAAAAGTTAAGGGTGCGGTAGAATTTGATCACGTACGCTTTGGTTACGATCCAGAAAAACCATTAATGAACGATATTTCTTTCAAGGTTGAACCTGGTCAAACAGTAGCTATTGTTGGACCAACCGGTGCTGGTAAAACCACTTTAATTAATTTATTGATGCGGTTCTATGACGTAGATGCTGGCGCTATTAAAATTGATGGTGTACCAACTAAATCCATGACAAGAAGTGAATTACGTAATCACTTTGGTATGGTACTACAAGATGCTTGGTTATATACAGATACGGTTTTAGAGAATATCCGTTTTGGTAAACTTGATGCGAATGATTATGAAGTACAAGAAGCAGCAGAAGTTGCGAACGTTGATCATTTTATCAATACTTTACCTGGTGGTTATGAAATGGAAATTAATGAAGAAGCAAACAATATTTCCTTAGGTCAAAAACAGTTGATGACAATTGCCCGAGCTGTCATTGCCGACCCAGATATTCTAATTCTAGATGAAGCTACCTCATCGGTAGATACGCGTCTAGAAAAATTGATTCAAGAAGCGATGAATAAAATAATGGAAGGTAGAACGAGTTTTGTTATTGCCCATCGTTTGTCTACTATTCGTGACGCTGACTTAATTCTTGTAATGCAACAAGGGAATATTACTGAGCACGGTACCCATGATGAATTAATGGCTGCAGCTGGCTTCTATGCCGATTTATATAATAGTCAATTCTCTGAAGAAACACCTATGGATGTTTCTATGGGATATTCTTAATGCTTTATGAATTAAATTTATAATATCAAAAGGACGATGACCAAAGCGAGTCATCGTCCTTTTATTTTTTATTATTGATCTTTCTTTTAATGAATATTATTCGTTTTTGTAGTTACTTTAATATTATCTTGTTCTAAGTTGTAATTAATTGTGGCAGATGCAAGTTTATAGCATAAGGCAAAAATTGGTACGGAAAGTAGCATACCCGCTAATCCAAAGAATGCACCTGAAACTGTTACTGAGAATAATACCCAAATACCTGGTAATCCTACTGATCCTCCTACAACACGTGGATAAATAATATTTCCTTCAACTTGTTGTACAACGATGATGAAAATCACAAACCAAATAGCTTGTACAACATCCACCACCGCAATCAGGAAGAAGCCAACAACACCACCCATAATAGCACCGTAGATAGGGATTAAAGCCATCGCTCCCGTTAACACAGAGATCGATAAAGTAAATGGGAACCGGAAAATAGTCATCCCAATGAATACTAGTACTAATAAAATACCCGCTTCCATCACTTGTCCAGAAACGTATTGACTAAAAGTCTCGTTAGCTTCAGAGCCAAGATTCACAGTAAAGTTCGCCCAGTTTTTAGGAATAGTACCATAAATGATCTTTTTAAATTGTCTAGCCAGTGTCTCTTTCTTAAACAGGATAGAGGTTCCAAATATAATAGCTACGAAAGTATTAAATACCCCACTTACTAGGTTGCCTACCATACTAATAGTAGAATCCAAAATGCCTGAAGTAAAAGTTTGTACCATAGAGAATAACTGGTCACGTAACTGATCTGTATTCACATTTAATTGGTTCACAGTTTCAAGTATTTGTGGATTATCTGCAATATATTGGTTAATCGCTAAATATAAGTTATTAATTTCTGAAGGTACTTGGGTGATGAAAGACCCTAATGTGTCCTGCAAATCTGGTAATACTAAAAAGATAATGAAAGCAATAATACCTGAAATGATCACATAGCCAAATAAAATACCAACTATTCTATACCAGGTATGGTATTTACCAATCCACTTTGTCATATATTTCTCAAAAAATTTCAAAGGTAAATTGAGGATAAAGGCCAAAGCTGCCCCTAATAAGAATGGCAATGTAACTGAAATAATAGAATCTACCATTCCTTTAATTATATTAAAATTATTAATTGCCCAATAACCAACTATGACTACAAACAATAAGCTGACGATTCTTCGCCAGGTAAACTTTTTCTTCACTATTCGCCTTCTTTCTAATATTTCTTAATCCATAATTCATTAATATAATGATCTTTTTCCTTATGAATAACGATATTCGCCCGATTACGAGTTGGTAAAATATATTCCTTCAAGTTAATTAAGTTAATATTATTCCACGTATATTCTGCCCTTGCCATAGCTTTTTCAGATGGTACCTGGGTAAATTGATAATAAAAATCATCTGGTGAATCTTTTGCTTGGTCTAACAGTAAATTAAACCGTTGATAGAACCATTCTTCAATCTGCTCTTCTTCGGCATCTACATATACGGATAAATCCCAAAAATCACTCATATAAACAGTGTTGTTCTCAGTAGTTTGGAGAACGTTAATTCCTTCAACAATTAAAATTTGTGGATCCCGTAAAACATTCTCTTCATCTTTGATAATGTCGTATACAGAATGAGAATACTTAGGATATGATATTTCCTTTTTATTGCTTTTAACATCCGTTAGAAATGTTTCTAAAGCGTCCATATCATATGATTCTGGAAATCCTTTTCGATCCATTAAGCCTTTTTCTTCAAGTACAGCATTTGGATATAAAAATCCGTCTGTGGTTATTAATTCTACGTTCAAATCCGGATAGGCTTGAGCTAGAAATAACTTTAGCAAACGTGCAGTTGTACTTTTTCCAACCGCAACGCCCCCTGCTATACCAATGATAAATGGCGGAATTTCACCAGTAATACCAAAGAAATTAGCCCGTTTTCTTTCTAAGTTTTTATAATTTTCTCGATAAATAGAAATCAATTGTGTCAAGGGTTTATAAACCTCGTTAGCATCTTTTAAAGATAGAGAATCATTTAGAGATGTTAAACGATCCAATTGTTCGTTAGTCAACTTAATTTCAAACTCTTCATCTAACTCCTTTAAATATTGATTCCATTCCATTCTTTCTATAATATAATAGTCTCTATTTACTTGCATTGTTACTCCAAACTAGCTGGTTATTTAACCTGCCATGTAATTTCTGTTAAACAATGGGCATTATCTTCACTATCGATTACATGTTGCGTATTAAATGTACCACCTGTATTGAGTGTATCCGAAAGAGCAGATAAATCTGAGTGCACTTCCCCTTCTTGGTGTAAATACATTTCTTTTTCATAGGCAACTGTATAATTAACCGGTGTATATTTTTCAAACCAGTCCATTCCTAATGAATTGGTAATCCAACGTAAATAAATCGTATTATTTACATGATTGTTAATATCTATATCTAAAAATTTCACTTCAAAGCGATCAACCTTGGATTCAACCTTAACTTGTTTATTTAGTCGTTTACGCCGACTGGCTTTTTCTTCTTTCTCAACCTGATACCACTCTGCTACAATTTCTGGAATACGGACAATAGACCGTTGATTGAGATCAATTAAGGCAAAAGTTGTCTCTGCTTGCGCTAATATTAAACCGTCTTTTGATTTTAGCGCATAATGTCTTTTACTAAAAAACTTGTTGTATGTAGTAGCCTCAGTTTCTGCAATGATATCTTCGTTGTAGCGTGGTAAACGATTGATGTCTATTTGATTCTGCGTAATAATCCAAGCCCAGCCTTCTTCACGAAAACCTTCTTTCGCTTCCGGAATCGTTGCTTCTTGATTATTCGATGCAATCAACATGATATCCAAGATAGCTGGAAGTGTCATTTCACCTAAAGCATTGCAATGGTAATGACGTACTTTAACCGACTCTTGATACAATAAACCCATTCCTTTACCTCCTTGATAGTTTCGAACGGTATAATTCGATAAACTACCATCTAATAACATACCTCTTATTATACGTATATTTCGCATTTTAAGCTAGCATAAAAGCCTTAGTCTGAACCGATGTAGTAACATAAAAAAGGGCTAGGACACTGTTGTTCTAGACCCTTTCCACCTCTTTATGATGGGATTTGTAATTGACCATATTCACTATAAAAATGAGTATAGGCTAGATAAACTGCAATCATAGAAGTAATTGCTGAAGTAGCAATCATCATAAAATAGATTAAAATTTGATACATGATTGCACTTAATGGTACAGCGCCAGCTAGCATCATCCCAGTCATCATACCTGGTAATAAAACTAATCCTACAGTTCTTGCAGTATCGATAGTTGGTTGTAAAGCCCCCTTGATTGCCTCTCTTAAAATGCTAGTTGATGCTAATTTAATAGATGCACCTAGCGCTAATTGTTCATTTACTTCTTGTTGAGATTTTGAAAATTCATTATTTAAATTACGAAAAGCCAAGCCGATAACAGACATGGCATTACCAACTAACATTCCGGTTATCGGAATAATTTGTGCTGGTACAAACTGGATAGACCCTGAAATTACCAAGACAAGAATAGAAGTAACCACCCCTCCAATAATTGCTATTAATGATATTTTAAAAGCTTTCGGTAGCTTATTTGCACGTTTACCGGCATTATAAGCTGCATTTACAATCATAAAGATCATAATCAGCGCTGTTACTATGAATGAATTAATTTGGAATATATAAGTAAGGACATATCCAATGATGACGAGTTGAACAACCATACGGAACATTGCCCAAAGGATATCCTTTTCTAATCCAAGTTTTTCTTTATATGAAATTAATACAGCAATAACAACTAAAATAAATGAAAAAGCTAGTGTCGTTGGCGTTGTTGTTAAGGCATTAGTCATTTCTACTACACTCCTCAATTGATATTTGCTGTTGGGAAATATGAACTATCCGGTTTGGTCTGATAGAACCGTCTTGGATATGACTCACCCAAATAATCGTTATTTTATGCTTTGCTTTGTAGTCCATTAAGATGTTCCAAACTAACTCTCTATTATCTTCATCTAGAGATGATGTGATTTCATCTAATAAAAGTACTTTTGGTGGGAAAATCAGATGTCTAATTAGCCCAACTCGCTGTTTTTCACCACCTGAAATCTTGTGGATGGACTTATCTAAACCAATATGGCTCAATCCAAAATCTCTCATATAATTTAAAACTAAATCTTCATCAAAAACTTGCTCGTGCGCCTCAAAAACTAGTTCAAAGTTGTCGCGAATTGTCTTTCCAAATAAATGAGGGTTTTGAGCTACGTAAGATATGTTTTGTCGATATTCTTGATAAGAAACTTGTGCCAAAGGTTGATTTAAATAAGTGATATCTCCTGAACTTTTAGGAATTAAGGCTGCAATTAAACGCAACAAAGTACTTTTACCGCTACCTGAAGGTCCTTCTATCCGTATCATTTCTTCTGGATAAATTGTAAAAGACATATCTTTTAATAAATATTCTTCCCCTGGTTTAAAGGTTACTTGATTGAAAGTTACTATTCCTTCCATATAATTCATCCTCCCTTTACTTTCATGAATATTCTATCATACACTACTTAATTTTAGTGATGATTCTTCGTTTTTCAGATAAACATCAGTAGCTAACAAGTATAAAATAGCAAAATATTGCTTAAAATAAACAATACGTTATAATGAAACTAACAAGTTTTACAATTAATGGAGGAAACTATATGAAACTTACGATCACACCAGCAGCTCAAACATATTTTAAAAACGACATGGGATTGTCCTCGGGTAGCGAAGTCGGATTTCATAGTCGTGTATACGGTAAAACAGCCGTTCACGAAGGTTTTTCAGTGGGATTAACTGTTGGATCACCTGAAGGTGCCTTATTAATTGACGAAACCATTGACGGTATCCATTACTATATTACAGAAAATGATGAATGGTTCTTCCATGGCTATGATTTCGAAGTGGATTTCTCACCTGAAGAAGAGAATTTTATTTACCGATTTATTGAACAATAGACTAATCACTTATACAATATAAGTAGTTATTAAACACTGAATAATTTTGATATAGCACTAGGTAAAAAAGGAGTGTCTCTATATGAATCCAATCAAGAATTTATTTCTAGCAGCAATCGGTGGAACAAGACTATCTTATGAAAAAGCGGATGAGGTATTAAAAAGCTTAATTGAAAAAGGGCAAATTTCTGTAGCTGAAGGTAAATCATTAAGTGAAGATATTCAACGAGTAGCCAAAGGACACGCAGAAGGTACTACAAGCTCAGATCCGCTGGATAAAACTTTGTCTGAACGTATTTTAGCATTACAAACTCAAGTAGAAAATTTAACCCAAGAAGTGCAAGCACTAAAAGGGACTAACTCAGAATCTACAGATGAAAAAAGTTCAGAAGATGACAACAAGTAATTTTAATACAATCATTAAAATTTGAGGCTGAGGCAATTTTGCCCCAGCCTCACTTGCCATATACATATATGAAAATTAAGTTATAAATAGATATTCGCTTGGATTGACGGTGATTGAATGCAAACTGATAGTAAACGTTTTCGCGAGATCGTTTCCATTTTAGGAGCATATGGATTTGGTGAGATACGATATAGATTGAAAAAGAATGAAGAAAATGATCGACCTAGAGCCTTAAGACAAGCTTTTGAAGAATTAGGACCTAGTTTTATTAAAATTGGCCAAATTTTGTCTACTAGAAGCGACCTTTTACCTACAGAATATTTAATAGAATTAGAAAAATTACAAGAGGATACTTTACCTATCCCCTTTGATATCATTCAACAAGAATATTTTGAGTCAGTTGGTAGAGAAATTGAGTCTGACTTTGCTTCAATCAATAAACAACCTCTGGCATCAGCTTCTATCGCGCAAGTTCATCGGGCCCAACTTCTTACTGGCGAGCAAGTAGTTGTCAAAGTTCAGCGTCCTGAAATAGAGGACCAATTAATCCGTGATTTAAATATTTTCATCCGAGTGGTTGAGGCTATTCCATCAATATTTATTGATATTATTATCAACCCCGTCGAAATATTAAAAGATATTAAAGTCCAGATATTAGAAGAAATTGATTTTCTAAACGAGGCGCATAATATGCTGCTATTTGCAGAGAATCATAGACAACGAACAACTATAATCAATCCCATTCCATACTTAAGCTTATCTACGCGAAAGGTATTAGTTCAAGAATACGTCGAAGGTATTTCAATTGGTCGTCATTTTGCTTTAAAGGAAGAAGGATATGATTTAAATGATCTAGCCAATAAATTTGTCTTGTCCTACTTGTATCAAGTTTTTGATGATGGTTTCTACCATGGTGACCCACATGCTGGGAATATATTGATTAGAGATGGGAAAATCGTATTTATCGATTTTGGTGCAATGGGAAAAATTTCTCCAGGTCAAAAACAATTACTTGTTCAAATCCTTACTTCTTTAGTTGGAAAAGATATCGATGGTCTAGTCAATGTGCTGTTTCAAATCTGTAAACAAAACAAAACAGTAGACAAGGTTATTCTCTATCGTGATATAGAAAGTTTGTTCAATAAATATCTAACTACTGGAATGGAAGCCTTAGAAATCGATGATATATTCCAAGACTTGTTAAAATTTGGTCATAAACATGGGCTTACTTTTCCTTCCGAATATATTTTATTAGAAAAGACGATTGCAATGGTACAAGGTGTTGCTCAGAGTCTAGATCCACATTTAGATTTTATGGCAATTTTCCAGTCATTTTTCTTATCTAGTAGCTCACTAGCATGGGAAAAGATATTAGATCCAAATGCCCTTGCTCGAGAAGCATTTAGGACACTAAATTCTACTAGACGAATGCCCAATAAAATCGAAAGTTTAGTTGATAATATTAACAATGGCCGGTTAAATGTTCGATTAACTTTTGAGAATATAGATGAACGCATACGTGATATTAACAGTATGATTAATCGGATTATTTTTGGGGTCATATTATCTGCCCTAATTTTAGCATCCACCTTAATCATTACTTCAGCACAAACTTACTATGCTGAATTATTAGGTATATTCTTTTTCATCATTACCGGTATGATTGGCCTTATATTACTCATCTCAATGTTACGAGCCCGCCGGAAATAACGCTTAGTATGTGTTACTCACCTCAGAAATATATAAGACAGGATAACAAGAAAAAGCCGAAATCATATCCGACTTTTCTTGTTATCTTTATTTATATAGTGGTAGAATCGCACAACCCGTTAATTCCGGACCGGTATGTACTGCTAAGGCTGAGCCTAACTGTACATCATAAGCCTCTGAAAAATCCGGAAGTGCTTCTTTTAATCCTTCCAGTAAATTAGCCGCTGTTACTCTTGCAGAAGGATTCCCACCACAAGATGCTATCATGAACTCCTGGTTTTCAGGTACAACACTTTTTACAAGTTCAACCATTTTCTTCATGGTTTTACCTTCATTATTTGATTTTGAAGCACGAATTTTAGCAATTGTAGTATAAATTCCTTCATCATCACAAGTAATAATAGGTTGAATATTTAATAAAGTACCTACTGCACCTGTTACACGACCTATTCTCCCACCCGCAATTAAATATTTAAGGTTTGGAATATGGAAAAATACATGGCCCTTCTCAACTGAGTCCTGTAGTTTTTTAGTAATCGTTTGGAAGTCATTTTTCATTTCCAAATATTTGGTAGCAGCAATCATAAACAATCCTGAACCAATACCAATATTTTTAGTATCTAGAAGGAAAAATTCTACTTCAGGAAAATCTTCTGCAATTAAACGAACAGAGTTATTTGTACCTGAAAGATTTGAAGAAATCGTTACTGCGATAATATGCGTACAACCCTTAGCAATTAAATTTTTAAAGGCTTTTTCAATCAGTTCACCACTTGGTAAGGAAGTTTTAGGGATTTCATCTGCCATTCTTTCGAAAACTTCTTGAGGTTGGATGGTTACCCCATCTAAATACTCACCATCGTTAAAGGCTACACTTAAAGGTAATACTTCAATTTCAAATTTATCTACAAACTCTTTTGGAACATCTGAACCAGAGTCCACAATAAAACCTATTTTTTCCAAATTGATTACCTCCAACAATAAGCGTTATGCTTCTGTATCTGTTTCTGTTTCTATGATATCTTGATCTACAAAAGAAATGAATTTTTTTGCAAACAACAAATTAGTTACTGTTTCACAAGCCAAATAAATAATATACTTATCAAAATCTTTCGAATCTGAATAGTCTGTTTGGATATCGTCGCTAATTGCTATATTTAAATAGTCATGTGCTTGTCGTTTAATGGTAGTTTCCAATAATCCACAAAACTGGTTATAAGCATTTGAATTTCCTTGAGATTGCGCTAGAAAAATCAATACCCGTCGAATGTCTTGGATTGAAATAACTTCCTTAAACAAGGTAATCACAATTAAATAAGCAATGTGACGTTTATTGTAATGTCTTTTAATTGGCTTAGGAATTAATCCTAGTTTAACATAGTTATTGACCATCGAAGATGTCACAGGCTTTTTATCTGAAGAAAAAATTTGGAATGGTTCTAAATACTGGGTTACAACTGCAATGAGCTGGTCCATATATAAAGGAATATCCGTAATTTCTTCCCATCGCGGCATTTTAATATCATCTAAACTTTTCACCCAGTTTTCAAATTCTATTTGTTTCTCCACTTTTACTCACCCACTATTTCATTATAACTATATTATACCATAAAGTTATCATCACTATGAACAATAGTTTTGAAAACAAGATATTTTATTTTGAATCCGAAAAGTACAGGTGTTTAGCTAGCGCTTACGATTTCTTAACGACCATTTTGGCCAATTGATTCGCGCTTGTTGCCCACTATGAGTATCTTTAATATTATCTGTCAATTTACTTTGAATTTCATTCGTTTGACGTTGTTTGTTATGATTATTTGTCTTAGTCTCCATATCTTCCATAGCTGCGTGGAAATCTGGATCATCTTTCCCACGTTTTAATCTCTCACCGTATAATTCTTTCATCAGCTTACGTACAGTTCTTGGATTCACTTCTTCCCCTTTTGCTTCTGCAGTGGCGATAAAGGTTAATACTTCAATATATGACATTGCTAATGCAGTTGTAACGATGGAAGCTGTTGTGCCAGAAATGACACCACCTGCTACTGATCCCAAACCTGGAATGAATTTTACAATATTAGAGACAATTAACCGTCCAACATAAGTTGCTGATCCTGTACCACCAATAGCACCCAAAATACCTAAAGCTGTTGATTGGTCCATGGAGATACCAAATATCGCTGTTATATGTGCCATCATACCAATTTGCATCGGCACTAGGACAGTGGCATCTGAAAAGGGTATTGGTGTAAATCCTACACCAAATGTTGTCACAATATATCTACGCGCCCAACGTCGCGCTGCTCGTCCTTTTCTATCAATATCTATCTGCTGGGCATTATTAAAAGCTGTGTGTACGTTATGAGGCAATAAGCCGAATGTTCTTTCTACTAATTCCTTCAGACCGAAAGCAGGAATAGCATAAGCATCTGAAATTTTATAGTCTATAGCCATCAAACGAATTATCGATTGTACCGGTAGATTTTTATTCACTAGATACTGTTCAAATTTTAAAGCTTGTTCACCAATTGACTGAGTCAAAACCAGTATTACGGGCATTTTACCTGCAAGGTATTCTATCAGTCGTATTTCCATATCTTCGATGCGTGAAGAACTAGCATTTATACAATAGTAAACTACATGCATTTGTTCTTGATTTTCTGACATTTTAGCTAAGGTGTCATCGATTTCACGAGTGACTTGCATTTGGGTGTCAGTATCTAATTCCAGCCCCCTAGTATCGTATAATACCATTGGCACGCCTTCTTTTTCAATTCTACGCAAATGTTTTGTTACTGGCTGTCCAATACCTGTTTTAGCTAATTTTTCGCGGAAAATACTATTAATTAGCGTAGACTTTCCTACTCCAGTTTTTCCTACAACCAAAATGTGTACCTTCTCAATTTTTTCAATCTCATCTTGTGTTTTTTTAGTTAACTCACCTGCTAGTGACCAATCCATATTTCTAGCCATTTTGTTCACCTCAACTATTATTTCTTATATTTAATTTTATCAGATATTAGTTAAATTAGTATGATATTGAAGCGGATTTTCATAATTAGCTCATAGAATATGCTATACTACATGTGTAAAAAACGCATCCGACTTAAGGAGGAAAATAATGTCTGCTAATTCACGTAGTCGAGAAAAACTCAAATTGCCTTATACAAAAGCTTATTATATCACGAATGAGGTCCTCAATTCAGTAACCCATGGTATTGGCTTTGTTCTTTCAATTGTTGCTACCGTTTTCCTAATCCTAAAAGGGATTGAAAATCAAAATACACTTGAAACATTTTCATATGTTATATATGGACTTTCAATGTGTGCTTTATACTTAGCATCCACCTTATACCATAGCTTCTCTTTTACAAAAGCGGCAGGTATCCTTAAAATTATCGACCACTCATCTATTTTTATTTTAATTGCTGGTTCATATACGCCATTTGCACTTGTCGCAATTGGTGGTAGCTTCGGCTGGTTTATCTTTATCGCACAATGGGCTATTGCCATATTCGGTATTGTGGGTAAAATTCTTTTCCTAAATAAAATGAAGAAGTTCTCCACCCTCCTTTATATTTTAATGGGATGGTTTGGCGTAATTGCAATTCCACAAATGGCATCAGCAATCGGTAGTGGCGGTATTGCTTGGTTGATTGCAGGTGGCGTAACCTATACAGTTGGCACTATTTTTTATGCTTATGACGATTTTAAATTCTGGCATGTCATTTGGCATCTATTTGTACTTGGTGGGAGTATCGCTATGTACTTCGCAGTGCTATTATATGTGTAAAAACGCAACAATTCATATATAAAAATAAGGGGAAGCGACTTCTTTGTCGCCTCCCCTTATTTTTTTACTTTTATACGCATTTTCTTCATTTATTTCTTATTTTGCAGATACTTTAATCGTTGACCACTTTTATAAAATTCATATTTTAAATTTAAAAATTTTTCACAGTCTAATAGAATATCGAAAAGCATTGATCTGGTTTCAAACTCATTTCTACTTTGGGGTAAAGGTTGCATTCTAAATCGTGCCTTTAATTGTTCTAATTCATTTCGAAGCTTAGCGGCCGTATTCATTTCAGATAATTCTTGACTAACATGTCTGAAAAAGTCACTCAAGTCATATGTTTGTTCTGTTGATTCAAAGATATTATCTAAAGAATTATTAATATCGTAAAGAATAATTAATTGCGAGCTGCGCATAGAAAAATAACTTTGATAATAAATTTGACTTTCACCGCTAATATTATTTTCTGCCTCTTTCATAGCTAAGTATTCACCATGTTTAGCTAATTCATAAGCTTGATCAATATGCTCATACAATAGATGGTCCTGATGATGAGGTGTATCCATTTTATCAGCCAATTGGTTTAAAATGATTTGCATTTCCTCTTCAATCTCCACCTTTACCTTATTCATCTGCCCACTTGCAGAGGTTTGATACAAGTTGACTATTACAGCAATCCCTACACCTATAACTAATAGAAGCATTTCATTAACCCACCAATTAAAGTCAGAAGCTTGTTCTAATAATAAATGTGAAATAAAGACTGCACAGGGTGCAATCGCATTATCACTTTTTAGGTAGACAGAAATTGGATAAGTTATTAGTAGATAAAGTGAGAATACCCAGATTTCATATCCAAAAATGTTGAATAATATAGTGGCAATCAGCAAACTTAAGATCATTGTAAGGGTCAAGTTTCCAATATATTGAACAGTTTTCTTACTGGTTTCTGCTAATGATAGAATAGCAATAACACCAGCAGATACTGCATAATCTAAACCTAGCCATTGGGCCAAAAAAATCGCAATAAATGTGGCCACTGCATATTTTGCACTTTTAATTGCTACAAGCATTCGATCGCTCCTTTAACTTTACTCATGCATATTTTAGCATATATTCTGAAACTCATTTTGTGAAAACGTACCACATCAACAAATTTCTAAAAAAGTGCGCAAAGATAATGAAATATGGTAGAATAGTGTAAGCGAGTAAGATCACATTTTCAATAAATTTATAAAAGGAGCAAAAAATGATTTTTAAAGTAACTTATCAAGATTCATTGACTGAAGTACCACGTCGTGAGTCAACAAACACTATGTATGTCCAAGCTGAAAATAAACGTGAGGTTCGTGCCCACCTAGAGAATGAAACCCCCTATCTAGTCGAGTTTATTCAACCACTTGAAGGTGCGCATTTAGAATACGAACAACAAAATCCAGACTTTAAAGTTGTGGAGCTTTCTAATTAATGAAAGTTGATATAAAGAATAATGAAGTTGGCGTTTTCGCTTTCGGGGGATTAGACGAAATCGGTAAAAACTCTTATGGGGTCCAATTTCAAGATGAAATTTTATTATTAGATGCTGGGGTTAAATTCCCAGAAGACGATTTGCTAGGTATTGATTATGTTATTGCCAATTATCAATACTTAATTCAAAACGAACAAAAAGTGAAGGGTTTATTCATTACCCATGGTCACGAAGATCATATTGGTGGTATTCCTTTCTTACTAAAACAAATTAATATTCCAATCTATGCAGGCAAATTAGCCATGGCGTTAATTAAGAATAAATTAGAAGAACACGGTTTATTACGAGATGCAGAATTACATATTATTGATGAAGATTCTGTTATTAAGTTTAGAAAAACATCCGTTTCTTTCTACCGCACTACTCACTCAATTCCAGACGCAATGGGGATTGTGGTAAAGACCCCACCAGGAAATGTTGTATTTACTGGTGACTATAAATTCGACTTCACGCCAGTTGGTGAACCAGCTGATATCCATAAAATGGCTAAAATCGGTGAAGAAGGCGTTCTATTATTACTTGGTGACTCAACAAATGCTGAGATTCCAGGCTTTACCCAATCAGAACGTGCTGTCGGCGAATCATTAGCAGATATCATGTCAAATATCGAAGGTCGAATAATCTTCGCATCATTCGCTTCAAATATTTCACGTCTATCGCAAGCTATTGATGTTGCAGTTGCACAAGGTAGAAAAATAGCAGTATTTGGTAGATCTATGGAAGCTGCCATTCGTAATGCTATTGAACTTGGCTACTTTAATGTTGGTGAAGATGCTTTCATTCAAAGTAACGAGATCAACCAATACCCAGCAAATGAAATTTTAATCATGTGTACGGGTTCTCAAGGGGAACCAATGGCAGCTCTTTCTCGAATTGCTAATGGTACCCACCGACAAATTTCTATTCAACCTGATGATACTGTGATCTTCTCATCTAGCCCTATTCCAGGTAATACTTTATCTGTAAACCATGTTATTAACCAATTATTGGCAGCAGGTGCGGAAGTTATCCATGGCAAAGTAAACAATGTCCATACTTCTGGACACGGTGGTCAACAAGAACAAAAACTGATGTTATCGTTGATGAAACCGAAATACTTTATGCCTGTTCATGGTGAGTACCGTATGTTAAGTATTCAAGCTGAACAAGCTGAATTAGTCGGTATTCCACATGAAAATATATTTATCATGCAGAATGGTGAAGTCTTAGCTTTAACACAAGACTCAGCGCGTCGCGCAGGTAGTTTCCCAGGAGAAGCTGTTTATGTTGACGGTAAAGGTATTGGAGATATTGGCAATATTGTTTTACGTGACCGACACAATCTTTCTGAAGATGGATTAGTATTGGCTGTTGTATCTGTTGACTTTAGTAAGAATGAATTACTCGCTGGTCCTGATATCGTTTCCCGTGGTTTCATTTACATGCGTGAATCAGTTGGTTTGATTCAAGATGCGCAAAAAGTTATCCGAACCACTGTTATCGGCCATCTAAATTCTGGTAAGAAAGTTAACGAAAAAATATTACGTGATGCGATGCAAAACGCCTTACAGCCGTTCTTGTATAAACGTACTAAACGTAATCCAATGATTATGGCTGTTGTTATGCCTGTATAATTATAAAATAAAAAAATAAACCTGCGATATAAGCTCAATATCGCAGGTTTTCATTATTTTACAAGCTGATGTTGAAAGGCATAAATAGTTGCTTGTGTACGATCCTCTACACCTAATTTTGATAGAATATTGGATACATGTGTTTTTACAGTCTTTAAGGTAATATATAGCTCATCAGCAATTTCCTGATTTGATTTACCCGCAGCAATCAACTGTAAAACCTCTTGTTCACGTGACGTTAAATCGTCATGCAGATGGTGGCGGTTAGATTCTACCTCATGCGCAATTAGTTTTTCATTTACTGTGGGGGCAATTACTGATTCACCGGCAAATGTTCGCCGAATAGCTGAAGCAATTTCACTAGCTGAAGATGTTTTTAGTATATAACCTTTTGCACCAGCCTGCATTGCTGGATATACTTTTTCATCATCAATAAAAGAAGTAACAATTAAAATATTCGCTTCTGGCCACTCAGCTAAAATTTCTTGTGTCGCTTGGATACCATCCATATTATCCATCACTAAATCCATTAAAATAATATCTGGACGTAAGCTTAAAGCTAATTTTTTGCCTTCTAACCCATCTCTAGCTTCCCCCACTATCTCTAAATCTACTTGGGTGGATAAATAGGTTGAAACGCCTAATCTGACCATTTCATGATCATCTACTAGTAATACACTAATCATACGTGCCCTCCATTTTTCTTGGTATAACAATTTGTACTAAAGTCCCCTGATTTTCAAAAGATATAATATTCGCGCTACCACCTAATTGTGCAACACGCTCTTGTATATTTTTCAAACCATAACCGCCACTTTGTGCTAATTCTTTATCAGTATCAAAGCCCACGCCATCATCCGAAAATCTCAGATAAATATTCCGGTCTTTTTCATATAAATGGCACTCGATAATTTGGGCTTTAGCGTGTCTTAGGCTATTAGATAATAATTCTTGCACAATCCTAAATAAGTGGTTCTCTACTTCAGGTAGCAACTGAACATCAGTCACTGTTGCTTCGAAATTGATTTTTACTTTTGTTTCTAATTCTCTAAAGAGCTGTTTAATCCCTTCTGCCAAACTTTGATTGGTTAATGAAATTGGTCGCAAGTGGAGTAATAGTGACCGCATTTCAGCCTGTGCTTGATCTACCATATCTGCCACTTTACCAATAAGTTGCCGATTCACGGGATCCATATTATCTGCTTGTTCTTGAATCGCAGATAGAATCATCGTCATAGCGAATAATTGCTGACTAACTGAATCATGTAATTCCCTAGCGATTCGTTGACGTTCCTCTTTGACTAGTTCATTTCGATTCATCTCAGAAGTTGCTTCGTCAGCTACTGTCTTCGCTTGTAAGGTCATTTCCATATTCTGCAACATCAGCCTTAGCTGTTCAATTTGAGCCTCCACTTGATCATTCGTATATGCACCAGCCATTTCACCTTGGAAAACGGGTGAATCATATTTTCGAGTAGTCAAAGCGGTTAATTTAGCAGTTAATTGATGTTCATCCTTATATAAGAAGAAATACAAGATAAAAGTAGCCAGCAAGGAGATACCCATATTAATCATTAATAAATAGATAAAGGGTAAAGTTAAGCGTGCAAACTCGAGATAAGATGTTTCAACGTGCATAATATTTGGTGCAAGTATTATTAAGATATAGGCACCGATTGACAAAGTTAATAGTGATAACCAAATAACCAGAAAGATGGTTAAAAAGCGACGTCCTCTCATAAAAAGACCACCTCAACCGCTCCCCATCCTTGAGAAACCTGTAAATAAATCTTTCTATTGCTTTGTTGATAGTCACTACTCATAAAGACTTTCCGCTCATTATTTAGTGGTATTTTCTTACCATTCCAATTCACTTCCGTACGAAATCCATTTGCATGTAATTCAAGGCCAACGCCTTCAGGCACAACTAGTTTCGTATGACCAACTAATTGATTTATCACCACCACATTTGTACCTACAGGAACAATAGTTGAACCAAAATCAATGAAAGTATTCGCATACAAATGGTACATCTCTACATCTTCCCAAGCGTATATTTCTTCTTTATAAGGGGCATTATTAAATAATTGATCGAATGCTAAAAAAGTTTCCTTATTAATAAGCTCAGCGTCTTCTACATCAATAATCTTCGTTTGACGCAAAGTTAAATCATATTTTTCATTATCAAATTTATCTCTAACAATTGCATAGTAGATCAAACCGACAACTACCATAGCTAATAAAGTACCTGAAATATACGGTAGAGTCACTATCCCAATAAAAACGAGAAAACACCCGATAGCAACTAGTAATAAATTCAACCAACTTTGATGCTTCTTCTCTTCATTCATTTGTAATTTTACACGGTTACTGATAGCCAATAAGCCACAGCCGACCACAATTGAAATCAAATTTTCCGGTTTAATCAATAAACCTGTAAAAACAATTAATCCGGCAAAACAAGCTAATATCATCCATAGATTCCTCATATTGCCCTCCATCTTCTTCATATTTTAATCATACCACTTTTACATTTTACTATATATGACCATTTTATGAGATAGATAATCTTTTTACATTAGACCTAAGCCTTAATCTCATCATAATATCTTGCAAAAAAGACATACCCCCACCACTTAAGTGATAGAGATATGTCTTGGAATTTGCTTGAATTAGGTTGCATCGACACTAGTAATTTTTACTAACATGTCGCCACCTGGTGTTTCGATTGTCACTTCATCGTTTACACTTTTACCAATCAATGCTTGTGCAATCGGTGACTCATTAGAAATCTTACCATCTAATGGATCTGCTTCTGCACGACCAACGATTGAGTAAACTTCTTCATCACCATCAGGTAACTCAATAAAAGTTACTTTACGTCCAAGTGAAACAATACCTTCATCGATTTCATTTGGATCAATAATTTTAGCGTAACGAACCATTTTTTCTAATTTCTGAATTTGACCCTCAACAAAGGCCTGTTCATCTTTAGCCGCTTCATATTCAGAGTTTTCTGATAAATCTCCATATGAACGTGCGATTTTAATTCGTTCTACGATTTCTTTACGTTTTACAATTTTTAACTCGTCTAAATCTTGTTGAATTTTCTCAAGACCTTCTTGGGTCATTGGATATACTTCTTCTGCCATACTTCTACTCCTAACAACAATAGTAATTTCAACTTATCAAAAGTGAATAGACCCACAATATCATGGAACTAGATATTTTGCAATACACTTTATTTGATAATGTCTAATAATATTTTAATTAATCAATTTTTAAATCATCTGGAATGATTGAGCGGATTTTAGTTGTCATCAAATCGATAGCAACATTGTTGGATCCACCTTCTGGAATAATGATATCTGCAAATTTTTTCGTTGGTTCGATAAATTGCTCATGCATCGGTTTAACAATCGATGTATACATATCAATAATTGAGTCTAATGAACGACCACGTTCAGCCATATCACGCTTAATGCGACGGATAATACGGATATCATCATCTGTATCTACAAAGACTTTAATATCCATTAAATCTCTAAGTTCTTTATCAGAGAAGATTAAAATACCTTCAATAATAATCACTTCTTTGGGTTCTAAACGAATCGTTTCTTCTGCACGATTGTGTTGAGTGAAATCATAAACCGGCATTTGGACAGATTGTCCATCTAATAATTGTCTAATATGATCACTTAATAAGTCATTGTCAAATGCTAATGGGTGGTCGTAGTTGGTTAACACACGTTCATCCATTGTTAAATGACTTTGGTCCTTATAATAAGCATCTTGTGGAATATAAGCTAAGCTTACATCTCCAAATTCTTCAATAATTTTACGGGTTACAGTTGTCTTACCGGAACCTGTACCCCCTGTTACACCGATGATGATTGGCTTACGCATTCAAAACACACCTTCCTGATATTAAAAATAAGCTCGAATTCACTGCTATTAAATATAGAGAAAAATGTTCTCAATTGCAAGTAAATTCAAGCTATTTTTATTTTTTT